>JABDIP010000548.1 GCA_013003675.1 Inquilinus sp. | reverse complement strand
CCAGCGAATCCGCCGGCGCTTCGCCGCGTTGGCGCATCCCGTAGTCGCGGATGACCGTGGCGACCCGCAGGCGATAGTCGGCGAAAACCTCCGCCCGGCCGGCGGTCTGCGCCCGGCGGTGCGCCTCGACCGACCGCCAGTCGCGGATCGCCTGCTCGTCGCGCCAGAACGACAGCGACAGGATCTTGCCGGGCGTCGTCAGGCTCTCGAAGCGTTCGATCGATAGGAAACCGTCGACCTGCTGCAACAGCGGGCGCAGGTCGGCGGCGATGTCGAGATAGGCCTGGCGCCGGTCGGGGTGCGGTTCGACCTCGAAGATGACGGCGATCATGGCTGCTCCAACGGTGCGTGGGGCGTGGACGCCAGCCGCAGGAACAGGCGGTCCTCGCGGTGGATGAACCGCTCGCGGCGGGCGAAGTCGTAATTTGCTCGCCCCGCCGGATCGTCGCGCAGCCGCGCCCGATAGGCCTCGTAGGCGGCCAGGCTGTCGACAGTATAGACGCCATAGGCGGTGGTGCTCGATCCCTCATGCGGCGCGAAATAGCCGATCAGATCGGCGCCGCAGCGCGGGATCGCCTGGCCCCAGTTGCGGGCGTATTCCTCGAACGCCTCGGACTTGAACGGGTCGATCCGGTAGCGGATGAAGCAGGTGATCATCGGGTCACTCCGGTGGCTGTCAGGTGCCGGAGCATCCTAGCCGACAGGGGGCAGCCAATGGTTCGATGCCGGCCGAACCGTCCTCACCCGGCTTATCCGCCGCGCGGCCTGGCGAGCAGCATCGTCGGGCCGCCGTTATAGGTCGTCCGGGCGTATTCGCGGTATCCATGCTTGCCGGCGACCCGCAGAGACGCCGTGTTTCCCGGGTCGATCAGGCACACCGTCCGGTCGGACTCAAGTGCCGCGTCGGCCCAGGCGAGGGCGGCGGTGACGGCCTCGCTGGCCAGCCCACGACCGTGGGCGGCGGTGCGCAGGATCCAGCCGATCTCAGGGACGCCGTCCAGCGGCGGCTCGATGTCGCGGCGGAAATCGGCGAGGCCGACCTCGCCGACGAAGCCGCCGGTCGCCTTGTCCTCGACCGCCCAATATCCATAGGGAAGGGCCTGCCAGTGGCCGATGTATCGCAGCAGCCGCGCCCAGGAGTCCTGCCGGGTCGAGGGCTGGTCGGCGAGGTAGCGGATCACCGCCGGCTCGGTCCACATGGCGGCGAGATCTTCGAAATCGTCCGCGCGGTGCGGCCGCATCCGCAGGCGCGGCGTTTCCAGTACCGGTGGGTCGATGGAGCCATCCCGTCGCGCCATGCCATGCCCCTTCGATTGCCGGATCGCTGCCGGCCAGTATCGCCCAACCCGGCCGCTACCGGCCATTGACATCTGCGACGAGACTTGCCACCTTACGTTTACGTAAACGTAAGGTTATTCGGAGCCGCGCTTGTTTCCCGATCAGATCTTGGCGTCGGACGACGAGTCCACCGACAGCTTCACCATCAGCGAGTTGGCGGCGGATTTCGATCTGACGCCGCGGACCATCCGTTTCTATGAGGATGAGGGACTGCTGACGCCGCTTCGCGACGGTCTGGTGCGCATCTATTCCAGGCGCGACCGTGGCCGGCTCGCGCTGATCTGCCGCGGCAAGCGGCTCGGTTTTTCGCTGGCCGAGATCAAGGAATTCCTCGATCTGTACAACCGCGACAAACGGCAGGTCGAGCAGATGCGCTTTGCCGCGACGCGGGCCCGCGACCGCATTAAGTCGTTGGAAGGGCAACTCGCCGATGTTCAGCAGACCCTCGAGGAACTGCGGGCGATCGAGGGCGAGATGTCCGCATTCCTGAGGCGCCAGGGAGTCGCCCCGGAGCAGGGTCAGGACTGACCCGCCGGCGGTGCACCGCGCCGTCTTGTCGCCAGAGATTGTCGCCCCACCGACGGACCGCCCGGTCCGGCAGACGAGGAGCCCCGCCATGCACAAGAACGTCGTCATCGCCGGCTACGTTCGTTCGCCCTTCCACATCGCCAAGAAGGGCGGGTTGACCCGGGTCCGCCCGGACGATCTGGCCGCGCAGGTGGTCGGCGCGCTGATCGAGCGCACCGGAATCAGCCCCGAGGACATCGAGGATCTGATCGTCGGCAACGCCTTCCCGGAAGGCGAGCAGGGCTTCAACGTCGCCCGGCTGATCGGCATGATCGCCGGGCTGCCGCAATCGGTCGCCGGGGTGACGGTCAACCGCTTCTGCGGCTCGTCGATGCAGGCGATCCACATGGCCGCCGGGGCGATCCAGATGGATGCCGGCGACGCGTTCGTCTGCGCCGGGGTGGAGAGCATGACCCGGGTGCCGATGAGCGGTTTCAACCCGATGCCGAACCCGGAACTGCACGAGGCCAATCCGGGCGCCTACATGTCGATGGGCGAAACCGCGGAGAATCTGGCGCGCAAGTACCAGATCACCCGCGAGGCGCAGGAGGCGTTCGCCGTGGAAAGCCATCGCAAGGCGGCCGCGGCGCAGGAGGGCGGCCGGTTCAAGGACGAGATCGTGCCGATCAAGGCGAACGGCCAAATGGTCGAGGCCGATGGCGGCATCCGCCCCGACGCCTCCGCGGAGGCGCTGGCCGAGCTGAAGCCGGCCTTCGACACCGAGGGCACGGTGACCGCCGGCACCTCGTCGCCGCTGACCGACGGCGCCTCGGCGACGCTGGTCACCTCCGAAGACTACGCCAAGGCGAACGGGCTGCCGATCCTGGCGCGGCTGAAATCGGTGGCGGTCGCCGGCTGCGACCCGACGATCATGGGCATCGGCCCGGTCGCCGCGACCAAGAAGGCGCTGGCCCGCGCCGGGCTGGAGCTCAAGCATCTCGGGATCATCGAGTCGAACGAGGCGTTCGCCGCCCAGGCGATGTCGGTGGCGACCGAACTCGGCCTCGACATGGGCCGTGTCAATCTGGACGGCGGCGCGCTGGCGCTCGGCCACCCGCTCGGCGCCACCGGCGCCCGCATTACCGGCAAGGCTGCCAGCCTGCTGAAGCGAGAGGGGCAGGAATTCGCCCTGTCGACCCAATGCATCGGTGGCGGCCAGGGCATCGCCACCATCCTGGAAGCAGTCTGAGGCGGGGCGCGGAATATGGCCATGGAGATCAAGAAGGCGGCGGTGATCGGCGCCGGCGTGATGGGCGGCGGCATCGCCGCGCACATCGCCAATGCGGGCATTCCGGTGACGTTGCTCGACATCGTCCCGAAGGGGGCGGAGGACCGCAGCGCCGTCGCCGAGGGCGCGGTCGAGCGCATGCTGAAGATGCAGCCGGCACCCTTCATGTCGCGGCGGGTGGCCAAGCTGATCACGCCCGGCAATATCGAGGATCACCTGGACACGCTGGCCGATTGCGACTGGATCGTCGAGGCGGTGCTGGAGAACCCGAAAGTCAAGCAGGACCTCTACGCCCGGCTGGAGAAGGTGAAG
>JABDIP010000177.1 GCA_013003675.1 Inquilinus sp. | reverse complement strand
GTCGAGCACCGAGAGCCCCTTGCCGGCCGCCCTTGTCTCCGGCCCGAAAATCACCTGAAGCGGGTTGGCGGCGAAGGAGTCGAGCGGCACCTTGAAGCTCATCACCGCGATCCAGAACAGCGGAAACGCGGCGAGCAGGCACCAGAACGTCAGGAAACCGGCCGACGACAATCGAAGCGCCAGCGGCTGGCGCATGGCCCGCGGAGTACTCATAGCCGGCCTTTCCGGTGATCGCGCCAAGTGCGCAACAGCAGCGGGTAGAGCAGGATCACGATGCCGACCATGGTCAGCATCGAGTTGGCGGAAGCGCGTGAGATCGACCGGTTGCCGCTGTCGTCCGGCGTCAGCAGGTCATAGGTCAGCCATTGCAGTGAGATGCGGTGCGCCTGGCTGGAGAAGCCGACGACTTCCTCGAAGACGCGATAGCTGTCCATCAGATGGATCAGCGAGATGAAGACGATCAGCGGCATCAGATGCGGGATGACCACGAAGCGCAGCCGCTCCCAGCGGCTGGCACCGTCGATGATCGCGGATTCCAGGGTGTCCTGGTTCACCGTCTGCAGCCCGGCATAGAACACCACGAAGGCGAAGGGCGCGACGTGCCAGACGCGGTAGAACAGCATCAGGGACTCGATCGTCCAGCCTTGCGCGAACATGGCGATATCGCGGTCGAGCGCCCATTCGAGAAACGCGGTCATGATGCCGTCGCCGATGAACAGCCAGCGGATCGACAGCGCCCCGATCACCGGCGTGACGATGAACGGCAACAGCGAGACGAAGATCACCGGGCCGCGGATGGCGCGAAGGGTGTTGTTGACCGCGACCGCAATGGCCAGTCCCATGCCGACGGCGAGCGGCAGGGTGATCAGGGTGAAGGTCAGGGTGAACCGCAAGGCCCTCCAGAAATCGATGGTCATGAATTCCGACCATTTTCCTTCGCCCAGCGCTGCAAGGGCACGATCGGGCTGAATGAGGTTGGAATAGCTCTCCAGCCCGACGAATTTCGTTTCCGTCCTGACCTTGCCATCGTTATCGAAGACCGGCCGCGTCTTCATCTCGGTGACGCAGGTCTGGGTGACGAAACCGGGGGTGCATGTCTCCACATCGACGGTCTCGAACACCTGCTGGGTGACATAGAACCCTTGCAGGAACACGCTGACCAGCGGTGCCGCGATGAACAGGAACATGAGGAACAGGGAGGGGCCGACGAAGGCGGCGAACGTCTTGAACTTCACGAGCCTTCTCCCCCTGTTCGTTGCGGTGGCGGCGGGCCCGAAGGCCCTCCGCATCGGATTTTACTGGACCAGGCCGGCCTCTCTCGCGGCGGTCAGGTACTCGGCCTCGATATCCCTGAGGGTCGTCCGGGCATCCTTCGCGCCGGTCAGGAAGTCGGCGACGTTGTTGCCCAGCGCCGTGTGCATCAGGCCCATCGTCGGACCCGCCGGATAGGACACCGCGCCGGCCGTGGCGGTGTCGATCGCCCCTTCCGACAGGCGCCCCGGCGCGAAGCCGTCGACCAGCCACACGGCGACATCGTTGTTGGCCTGCACCATCTGCCGGTCGAGGCCTTCCATCGCCACCCGAAAGGCGGCTTCGGCCTCCTGGTCGGTGATGTTGCTGGCGATCACGATGCCGTCCCACCAGAGCGTCGAGGCCGGCCGGCCACCGGCCACCGCCGCCGGGGCGGACGCCATCATGACCTTGCCGACCACCTGGCTCTCGCCCGCGTCATCCATGGCGCCCGCCCGGCTGGCCCAGAGATTGGCCATGGCGATCTTGCCCTGTTGGAACTGCTGTTGGACGTAGGTGGAGTCGGACACCAGGTATTCCGGGTCCATGTATTCGGTGAGCCGTTTCATCAACTCCAGCGTCGCGACACCCTGGTCGTTGTTGATGGCCGGCTGGTTGCCGGCGCCGAAGAACGCGCCGCCGAAGCCGAGATAGGTGTTGATGAAATCCTCGCCCAGGTTCCAGCCGGTCTTGAACGTGGCGCCCAGCGGATACTCGACGACGCCGGCGGCGCGGATCTTCTCGGCCGCAGCCAGCACCTCGTCATAGGTGGCCGGCACGGCGATGCCAAGATCGTCCAGAATGTCGGCCCGATACATCAGATGTTGGGTGTTCACCATCATGGCGACGGCGACGACCTGGCCGTCCACCTTGATGAGCTGGTTGGGCGTCAGGTTCTGGCCGTACCGCGCCACCAGATCGTCGAGCGGGCGGATGGTGCCCTCGTTCAGCAGCGGCACCAGCGTCGCATTGGCGACGCCGCCGATGTGATAGAGCGCCGGATCGGCCGCGAAGGCGGCCGGCTGCTTGGTGCGGAATTCCTGGTCCAGTTCGGCCTGGAAGTTTCCGCATTCGGCCATCGCTTCGGTCACCGCCTTCCAGGCTTCGAACCCGGCGGTGAGCGATTTCAACGGCACGTCATTGCGAAAGGCGCAATCCGCCACGGCGGCGGATGTCATGGCCATTGTCATGGCGCCGGCCAACGCAAGTGTTCTGAGCTTCATCGCTGGTGTCTCCCTGTTTTCAATGTCCCGAAAGCGGCACGCCGCGCACGCCGTCAGGCGGCAAGGCGTTCGCCGCTGTCGCGGTCGAACAAATGGCAGATTTCCGGCCGTATCTCGATTCCGACCCCGTCGCCGATCTCCGCGCGATAGTCCTTGCCGGCCTTGACCGAGGTCAGCACGCCGGCGGCCCGGACGGTGACCATGGTCGCGTCGCCCAGCAGCTCGACCGAATAGATCGGCGCCGAGATCTGGGCCCCGGCGGCCGCCGCGACATTGGCGTCTTCGGCCCGGTATCCCAGGATGGCCGGACCGGTATGGCCGGCCGCCAATCCTTCGATCCGGACTTGCTCGCCGGTGAAGACGCCGCCGCCGAGTTCGCCTTCGAGCAGATTCATGGCCGGCGAGCCGATGAATCCGGCGACGAAGGTATTGGCCGGATTGTCGTAGATGTCGGTCGGCGTCCCGACCTGCTGGATCTCGCCGCCGTTCATCACCACGACGCGGTCGGCCAGGGTCATCGCCTCGATCTGGTCGTGGGTGACGTAGATCGTCGTCACCTTCAACTCGTGCTGCAGGTTCTTGATCTGCGCCCGGGTCGAGACGCGCAGCTTGGCGTCGAGGTTCGACAGCGGCTCGTCCATCAGGAACACCGTCGGCTGGCGCACGATGGCGCGGGCCAGGGCGACGCGCTGGCGCTGGCCGCCGGACAGTTCCGCCGGCTTGCGGTGGAGGAAGTCGGTCAACTCCACCATCTCCGCCGCCCGCATGACCCGCCCGTCGTGATCGGCCTGCGGCACCTTGCGGACCTTCAGCGGGAAGCGGATGTTCTCGTAGACGTTCATGTTCGGGTAGAGGCCGTAGCTCTGGAACACCATGGCCACGTCGCGATCCTTCGGGTCGAGCTCGTTGACCACCCGCTCGCCGATCCGGATCTCGCCACCCGTCGGATCTTCCAGGCCGGCGATCATCCGCATCGTCGTCGTCTTGCCGCATCCCGACGGCCCGAGCAGAACCAGGAATTCGCAGTCGGCGATCGTCAGGTCGAAATTGTCGACCCCGACGAAGCTGCCCCATCGTTTCGAGACGTTCTGCAGCCGGATTTCGGCCATCGCTCCCCCCGCCGCATGCTCTTGATCGGGTTTTCATGCATACGATTGCAAAATCGTAGACGGTAGCGCTACGATCTGGCAAGCAGATTTTGCAAGCGTATGCAACCGTCCCCGCAAGGTGCCAGACATGAGCGATTTCCGCGCCGCCGCGCATGGTTTCCTGAACCGCATGATGTCGGCTCGCGACACCGATTTGCCGGCGCTTCTGGCGGCGCATCTGACGCCGGACACGGTGTGGGACGTCGCCTATCCGATCAACCGGCTGGAGGGCGTCGAGGCGGTGCTGGAGGGGCTGATCCTGCCGCTCCGCGCGGCTTTGTCGCAGCCGCGCCGGCGCGACGAGATATTCATCGGCGGGCGGACCCGGCGCGGCGCCGGCGACTGGGTGGCCGCCGTCACCCACTATGTCGGCAACTTTACGGAACCGCTGGTCGGCATCGCTCCGAACGATCGCCTGGTCTTCCTGCGCTCCGGCGAGTTCTACCGGATCGAGGACGGCCGCATCGCCGAGGCGAAGCTGATCGTCGACTTCATCGACCTGCTGCGCCAGGTCGGCCGGTTTCCGCTGCCCCGGATGTCGGGCACCGAGATGCTGTTCCCCGGCCCGGCGACCCATGACGGCGTCCTGCCGGGCCATCGGGAGCGCGGCGCGGCGACGCTCGATACCGTGGAAGGGATGCTGGCGGACCTGACCAAATATGACCCCGTCACCTTCCTGTCGGAGGGCCAGACCGGCCAGGAAGGCTATTGGCACGAGGAGGAAATGCTCTGGTACGGGCCGGGCGGTATCGGCTCGAACTACCGCTGGTCGGGCTTCGTGAAGGACCACCGCGAGCCGTTCCTGGTCGCCTTCCCGGACCGCGTCGGCGGCAACCATTATTGCCGGATCGGCGACGGCGACTACGCGGCGGTCAGCGGCTGGCCGTCGATGACCATGACCCACAAGGGCGACTATCTCGGCGTCAAGGCGACCGGCAAGGCGCTGACGCTCCGGGTGATGGATTTCTACCGTTGCGCCGAGGCCCGGATCATGGAGAACTGGGTCCTGCTCGACTACCTCGACCTCTTCAACCAGATGGGCGTCGACCTGCTCGCCAGGGCACGGGATTTGGAGTGACGTTCCAGGCGTCGCCTCGCTACCCGGCCGATCGGCCGGTCGGTGCGGAGACCACCGCCTCGGCCTCGATCTCGACGTCGTAGGGACCGGCCAGGGCGGACACCTCGAGCAGCGTGTTGGCCGGCCGGATGGTGCCGAAATAGCGGCCATGGACGCGCGAGACCGGCTCCCACCGGTCGATGTCCTTGAGGTAGATCCGGGTCCGAACCACATCCGCCAGCGTGCCACCGAGCGTGGCGATGCTGGCGGCGATCTTGTCGAGGATATAGACGGTCTGGCCGGCCGGATCGCCGGGGCAGACCACCTCGTCGGCGCTGTGGGTGGCGGTCGTGCCGCTGACCAGGATGCGGTCGCCGATCCGGGTCGCCCGGCCGTAGCCGGCGATCGGCTCCCAGACGCTGCCGGTGGTGACGTAGGCGCGGTCCGGCCGGTCCGGCACATCGACCCGCTCGAAGACCGGCTCGATCGCCTTGAGGTGATGGCTGAGATCGCCCGATGCGGTCAGGTAGGGCGGCCGACGGTACTCGTCGCCGCAATCGCCTGGCACCGGTTCCGCGGTCGCCAGCGCCCCGTCGAGGGCGGCCCGGTCAGCATCGTCGAAGGCGAAGTCGAAAACGCGCAGATTGTCGGCCCGGTGCTCGCTCTCGCCGAGGCGGGCGCCGACGATGATGGCGGCGACCGCCGGCTGCTCCAGCACCCAGCGCGTCGCCGCGTTGGCGACCGAGACGCCGTGCCGGCCGGCGATGTCGACCAGCGCGTGGAGGATCGATTGCAGCACCGGCCAGCCGCCGATGGTGTCGATGAAGCGCTTGTACTTCATCTTGCTCCAGTCGCCGATCTCCGCCGCCGAGGGCTCCGCCGCGCCGACCCATTTGTCGGACAGGAAACCGCCGCCGAGCGTGCCATAGGCCAGCAACCCGATGCCGTGCTCCCGGCAGAAGGCGCTCATCTCGCCGGCGGCCCGCCGGTCCAGCACGGAGAAACTGACCTGGTTCGAGGCGATCGGGATGCCGTGCCCGACCAGGACGCGGAGATGATCGGTGTCGAAATTGGTCACGCCGAGATGGCCGACCAGCCCCTTCTCGCGCAGCTCGGCCAGCGCCTTCAGGGCGTCGAGATAGCCGGGGTGCTCGAAGGTCCACCAATGGAGCTGCAGCAGGTCGATCTTCGCCACGCCGAGCCGGTCGAGGCGCTCCTGCACCCCGGCGCGGACGATTTCGGCGGTCATCGGCCCCGGCTCGGGGCACCATTTGGTCAGCAGGCGGGGTTTTTCGCCGGCCGCGCTCTGCCGCGCCAGCCGGCCGGCGATCAACTCGGCGCTGCCGTAGTGGTCGGCCATGTCGAAGGTGTCGAAGCCGGCGGCGGCGTACTCGCCGAGCGCCGCCACGGCCGTATCGTCGAGCGGGGCGCCGTCGCGCTCCATGTCGGCGACCTGCCACAGGCCGGTGACCAGGCGGCTGATCTCCAGACCCGGCGCCAGTTCGCACCGCTCCGGTTGTGTCGTCTTGCTGCTCATGACCGCCGGCGCCGCCCCCTGGCCGCAGTGAAGATTTTCCGATGCCGGTCGATAGTCTACGGTGCGCCCCCGGGGATCAATGGCGGGATCTATGGCGGGCATCGATGGCCGAGGACGAATTCCAGCTCTACGACCTGAAGGTCGAATGGATCGCCGGCGACAAGCCGTGCTGGTGCGGCGCCAGGCCGGGCGACCATTTCACCCTGCGCGGCGAGCATATCGAGATGCCGCCGGAGCAGCGCTGGTCGATCTACACGCTGGCGCCGCTGCTGCCCCTGCTGCCGGCCAAGCAGCGGGCGACCGACGCCAACGACTGGATGACCACCGATGCCGACATCGCCTGCCCGGACCCCCATTGCGGCGCGCGGTTCCGCATCTCGCGGACTGGCACCCGGACCTTCCGCCACTCCGAGACCACCGCCACGCCGCTGACGGAAGGCACCGATGACTGAGGTGCCGCGCATCGAGCTGGCACCCGGCTACACCATCTCCCGCCTGCTGAAGGGCGGCTGGCACCTCGCCGGCGGTCACGGGGCCGTCGAACGGCAAGCGGCGATCGGCGACATGGCAGCGTTCGTCGAGGCCGGCATCACCACCTTCGACTGCGCCGACCACTACACCGCCGTCGAGGAGCTGATCGGCGACTTCCGCGCCGCCCATCCGGCGCTCGCCCGGCGCAACGAGGTGCATACCAAGTTCGTGCCCGACTACGACCGGCTGGCCCGTGTCGACCGCGCCTATGTCGGGGGCATCATCAACCGCTCGCTGCGCCGGCTGCGCATGGAGCGGCTGGACCTGGTGCAGTTCCACTGGTGGGACACCGGCACGCCGGGCTTTGTCGAGACGGCCCTGATCCTGCAGGAGCTGAAACAGGCCGGGAAGATCGCCCGGATCGGCACGACCAACTTCAACACCGCGCGGCTGGGCGAACTGGTCGAGGCCGGCGTCGAGCTGGTCGCCAACCAGCCGCAATACTCGCCCATCGATCTCAGGCCCGAGGGCGGCCTGATCGCGTTCTGCCAGGACCGCGGCATCCGGCAGCTCTGCTACGGTACCCTGGCCGGCGGATTCTTCGCCGCCGACTGGCTGGGCAAGCCGGAGCCGCACGAGCCTTTCGCCAACCGGTCGCTGACCAAGTACAAGCTGATCATCGAGGATTTCGGCGGCTGGGATTTGTTCCAGGACCTACTGCGGGCGCTCGACCGCATCGCCGCGAAACATGCCGTCAGCATCCCGCTGGTCGCCCTGCGCTGGGTGCTCGACCGGCCCGGAATCGCCGGCGCCATCGTCGGCGCCACCTCGGCCCGGCATCTGGCCGAGAACCTGCGCGTATTCTCGTTCCAGTTGGACGATGAGGACGAGCTGGCGATCCGCACGGTCACCGACCGCCGCACCGGCCCCGAGGGCGACTGCTACGATCTGGAGCGCGACAAGGAAGGCCGCCACGGCCGCATCATGCGCTACAACCAGAACGTCGCCGGCTAGCGCATTGTCTATTCTGGCGGATCGCAACCCCTCACCCTCCCGCTTCGCGGGCCCCACCCTCTCCCGCAAGGGGAGAGGGAAAACGGAACGGCGCTCTGTGTTGCCCCTCTCCCCTTGCGGGAGAGGGGTGAACGTAGACGTTCACCCCACGGCAAAGCCGTGGGAGGGTGAGGGGAATTGGTGGCGTCGGCTTGGACAATGCCCTAAGAGCCTGACCGAAAAAGAATCATTAAATGACAATGGGTTACAAGGCAGCCGCTCAATCTCCATCGTCATTCCCGCGAAGG
>JABDIP010000166.1 GCA_013003675.1 Inquilinus sp. | reverse complement strand
AGGCCGAATCGAGCTGGCGGGACACCATCGAGGAGCTGATCGAGGAGACGCCGGACGCCGAGACGCCGGTGTCGACGCACGAACGCACCCTGCTTGGCAATATCCTGCGCTTCAAGGATCTCACCACCATCGACGTGATGATTCCGCGCGCCGACATCGTCGCGATCGACGTCGATACGCCGACGGAGGAAATCCTCAAGCTGCTGAGCAAGCGCGCGCACAGCCGGTTGCCGGTCTATCGGGAGAGCCTCGATGAGATCGTCGGCATGCTGCACATCAAGGATCTGCTGGCCAATCTGGCCGCCGACCAACCGCGACGCCTGCAAGAGCTGTTGCGCGAGGTTCTGATCGTGGCGCCGTCCATGCCGGTGGTCGACCTGCTGTTGGAGATGCGCGAAACCCGCCAGCACATGTCGCTGGTGGTCGACGAATTTGGCGGAATCGACGGCCTGATCACGATCGAGGATCTGGTCGAGGAGATCGTCGGCGACATCGAGGACGAGCACGACGTCACCAACGCCCCGCAGATCAAGGAGCGCCCCGACGGCACCTGGCTGGCCGATGCCCGGCTGCCGATCGAGGAGTTCGAGGAGCGCTTCGGCCACATCGTCGACGACGAGGAGCGCGAGGACATCGACACGCTGGGCGGGTTGGTTTTTTCCATCGCCGGCCGCATCCCCGGGCGCGGCGAGTTGCTGCGCCATCCCGCCGGCTTCGAGTTCGAGGTGCTCGACGCCGATCCGCGGCGCATCCGCCGGCTTCGGGTCAGCCAAACCGCGCCGGGCGATGTCGACGAGGCCGGTTGACGCCGGCGCGCGGTCGCCGACCGGGGTCGGCGTCCGGCTGGCCGCGCTCGCGGCGTCGCTGCGTCGGCTGAGCGGTTGGCGTCGTTGGGCGGTCGCCTTCGGGTTCGGCGCCGTCGCCACCCTGGCGCTGCCGCCGGTCTACGCCACGCCGCTGCTGTTGGTCGCGTTCCCGGGCCTGCTCTGGCTGCTCGGCGGCGCCCATGGCGCCCGTGCCGCCTTCGCGGTCGGCTGGTGGTTCGGCCTCGGCTTCTTCGTCACCAGCCTCTACTGGATCGCTTTCGCCCTGGCCGTCGACCTGGCGAGCTTCTTCTGGATGATTCCGTTCGCGGTGGTCGGCCTGCCGGCGCTGCTGGCGTTGTTCGTCGGCGCGGCGACGGCGGTCCTTGGCCGGCTGAGGCTGGCCGGGGTGCCGCAGGTTCTCGCCTTTGCCGTCCTGTGGGCCCTGGCGGAATGGCTGCGCGGCACCCTGTTCACCGGCTTCCCGTGGCAACTGATCGGCTATGGCTGGGGCGGCTGGGCCGGCCCGCTGCAGGCCGTCTCGCTGATCGGCGTCTACGGGCTCGGCCTGCTGACCGTGTTGACGGCGGCGCTACCGGTGGCGGCGATCCGCGACGACGGCCGCTGGTCGCCGGCCGGGCTTGCCGCCGGCGCCTTGACCTTGGCGGTGCTGGTCGCTCTCGGTGGGTGGGGGGCGGCGCGCCTCGGCGGCGCCGGCGACGAGACCGTGCCCGGCGTCGTGCTGCGCCTGGTCCAGCCGAATATCGACCAGCGCGACAAGTGGGACCGCGACCAACTGCCGCACCTGTTCGCCCTCCACCTGGAGTTGTCGCGGCAGCCGGGGCCGCGCCAGCCGACCCACATCATCTGGCCGGAAACCGCGGTTTCGTGGCCACTCGACGGCGAGCCGGCGATCCGCGAGGCGATCGCCTCGGCCGTGCCGCCCGGCGGCCTGATCGTCACCGGCGCGCCGCGCGTCGAGCGAGAGCCGCTTCGGGTCTGGAACAGCTTGTCGGCGATCGACGAAACTGGCGCCGTCGTCGGCACCTATGACAAGTTTCACCTGGTGCCGTTCGGCGAATATGTACCACTGCGCGGCATTCTGCCGATCGAGAAGATCACCCCCGGCCGGCTCGACTTCTCCGCCGGAACCGGGCCGCGGACCCTGGCGCTGCCGGGCCTGCCGCCGGTCAGCCCGCTGATCTGCTATGAGGTCATCTTTCCCGGCGCGGTTTCCGCGGGCGGCGCGGAAGCCACGCGGCCGGCCTGGCTGCTCAACCTGACCAACGACGCCTGGTACGGAATCACCGCCGGACCGCATCAGCATTTCGCCATCGCCCGCACCCGGGCCGTGGAGGAGGGGGTGCCGCTGGTCCGTGTCGCCACCACCGGAATCAGCGGCGTGGTCGATCCCTATGGCCGTGTCACCGCCCGGCTCGACCTCGGCAGGCGCGGTGTCGTGGACGCGGATCTGCCGCGCGCGCTGGACGGCGCAACGCCGTTCGCGCGATGGGGCAACGGCTTGTTCCTGCTGGCTATCGGCGGCCTCGCGCTCGCCGCTCTAGGGTCGCGGCTATCGCGCCCGACTACTTGAAGTTTGCGAGTGAAGGTCGAATATTCGACCATGCATGGTAGCATATTGCGGCAACTCGCGTCGGCTCCTCCCAAATTGCTGCGGTGTCACGCAATTTGCTGGCGTGAATGATTGAACATCCCTACAAATTATGCGCCGCAAACGAATAGCCAATTTGCACAGACAATGGCGAACATCAGCGGCTCTGACTTGAGAGGCTACAGGTGAAAGAAACAAACGAGGCCAAGCGGCCAGTAGGACGCCCCAAGATGGGAAAGCCCCATCCGATTGATGTCCACGTCGGCAGTCGCGTGCGGCTCCGCCGCACATTGCTGGGCATGAGTCAGGAGAAGCTGGGCGAGGCGATCGGGCTGACGTTCCAGCAGGTGCAGAAGTACGAAAGAGGCGCCAACCGGATCGGGGCAAGCCGGTTGTTCGATCTGAGCCGGGTGCTCGATGTTCCCGTCTCGTTCTTCTTCGACGATGCACCGGCGACGGACACGTCTTCCCGGCGCCTTGAGCTCAATGAAGAGGCGGCGCCCTTCGAACCCGACCCAATGGCGAAGCGTGAAACGCTCGAACTGGTCCGCGCCTACTACCGGATCACCAATCCGGCCGTGCGCAAGCGGCTGTTCGAGTTGACCAAGTCGATCGCGGCAACCGGTCGCTTCAGCCTCTAGTGTCATGGCTTCGAAATCCGGCACAGGGAATGTGCCGGATTTCGCAAGCTGATTGACACGAGGATCAAAGGGACACTTGTCCCGGACTTCCCCCGGCGGAATCCAGCGCCCCGGCCTGCCATTGGCGGGTCGGGTCACGCGCGGCTATTGACCGCCGGGGCGTTCCTTGTCAGAAACCCCGTTCGCTCGGCCGCCCCACCGTCTCGATGCGTGGCGGCTCGGTTATGCGGGATTCCAGGACAAGGGATAGGCCGTGCCCAAGGGCAACTACGTCTTCACCAGCGAGTCGGTCGCCGAGGGTCACCCCGACAAGGTCTGCGACCGCATCTCCGACGCCATCGTCGATTCGTACCTGACCGCCGACCCCGAGGCGCGGGTCGCGGTCGAGACGCTGTGCACGACGAATCACGTGGTCATCGCCGGCGAGGTGCGCGGCCCCGACAGCATCACCCATGCGACGTTGGAGGATGTGGCGCGCCAGGCCATTCGCGAAATCGGCTACGAGCAGGACGGCTTCCACTGGCGCGATGCCGAAGTCGAGATCCTGGTCCACCGGCAATCGCCCGACATCGCCGTCGGCGTCGACGCGGCCGGCAACAAGGACGAAGGAGCCGGCGACCAGGGCATCATGTTCGGCTATGCCTGCAACGAGACCGACGTGCTGATGCCGGCGCCGATCCATTACGCGCACGCCATCCTGAAGAGCCTTGCCGAGGCCCGCCATTCCGGGGCGCAGCCGATTCTGCGCCCGGATGCCAAGAGCCAGGTGACCCTGCTCTACGAGAACGGCCGCCCGGTCGGCGCCGAATCCGTCGTCGTCTCGACGCAGACCGTCGACGGCATCGAAACCGAAGAAGTCCGGGAGATCGTGCGCCCGCATGTGGAAAACGTGCTGCCGGCCGGCTGGATGTGCGCCGATGACAAGTTCTACGTCAATCCGACCGGCCGCTTCGTTATCGGCGGCCCGGACGGCGACGCCGGCCTGACCGGACGCAAGATCATCGTCGACACCTATGGCGGCGCCGCGCCGCATGGCGGCGGCGCGTTCTCCGGCAAGGACCCGACCAAGGTCGATCGCTCCGCCGCCTATGCCGCCCGCTATCTGGCGAAGAACGTCACCGCCGCCGGCCTGGCCGAGAAGTGCACGATCCAGCTCAGCTATGCCATCGGCGTATCGCATCCGTTGTCCGTCTATATCGACACCCACCGCACCGGCGAGGTCGACGAGGACAAGCTCTCCGAGGTGCTGCAGGAGCTGGTGAACCTCACGCCGCGCGGCATCCGGACCCATCTCGCCCTCAATCGCCCGATCTATGCCCGAACCTCGGCCTACGGCCATTTCGGCCGGACGCCGGAGGAGGATGGCGGCTTCTCCTGGGAGAAGACCGACCTGGTCGGGCCGTTGACCTCGGCCTTTTGCTAGATCGAGATCGAATCGATCTGAAGCGTGAATCTTGATCTATTTCAACAAACTAGAGACTGATTCACGGATTACACCGCTTCGGTGTAATCCGATCAGGCTCTAGGGCGTCCGGCGGCCCCGGCCGATGGGGGAACGCGATGGCGCCGAACGGCCGCCCGATCGGCTCCACGGCCGGCGCCGGGGCCGCCGGTTGCGCCCCGGCCGGCAGCGTCTGATCGAGGAGCGCCTGCCGGCGCTGGCGCCGGCACTGCCCCCGACAGGCCGGCATCTCGACCCCGCCACCTTGTTCGACCGGCCGATCGCCGACCTCTGGCTGGAGATCGGCTTTGGCAGCGGCGAGCATCTGGCGTGGCAGGCGGCGCATCATTCCGGTATCGGAATGATCGGCTGCGAACCCTTCGTGAACGGGACCGCCGCCCTGCTGGATCGGATCGAGCGGGATGGTCTCGACAATATCCGCATCCACCCCGACGACGGCCGGCCGCTGATCGATGCGCTGCCGGCGGAGTCCGTGGGACGCTGCTTCATCCTGTTCCCCGACCCCTGGCCGAAACGCCGGCACCGTCTGCGTCGCTTCGTTCGGCCGGACAATCTCGACGCCCTGGCGCGGGTCCTCAAGGACCGCGCGGCGCTGCGCCTGGCCAGCGACGATCCGCGGCAGATCGACTGGATGCTGTTGCAGCTTCGCCGCCATCCGGCGTTCCGCTGGACCGTCCGGCGCGCCGCCGATTGGCGCGGCCGGCCCGACGATTGGCCGCGGACCCGCTACGAGGCGAAGGCATTGCGCGGCCAGCCGGTCTATCTGACCTTCGAAAGGCGGCGGCGAAAGCCGCCCAACGCCGCGGAATCTGGCGAAAACGGTTGCCAGTAGGGTTTGAATGACTATATTGCCGATCAACAATTCCCATACGGTACGTCGATAGCTGACCGACGCCGTCAAAAGGGTGGGCCAAGGGCCCGCCTTTTTTGTTCCTGAACAGGAATTTGGGAGCGGATCTTTAGCGGCGGCGAGAGGTAGGGCGGAGATGGAATTGACGGCGCGTGTCGCTGCCATCATCGCCCCGTCGATCGAGGCGCTGGGGTACGAGTTGGTCCGCGTGCACCTTTTGGGCGGGCGCTCGCCGGTGCTTCAGGTGATGGCCGAGCGGATCGACCGCGCGGCGATGACCGTCGACGATTGCGCCAGGATCAGCCGCGCCGCCTCGGCGCTGCTCGATGTCGAGGATCCTGTCGAAGGGTCGTATGCCCTGGAGGTTTCGTCGCCCGGTATCGACCGGCCGTTGGTGCGGCGCACCGACTTCGAGCGCTTCGCCGGGCATCTGGCACGGGTCGAGACGCGGGCGCCGGTCGAGGGCCGAAAGCGTTTCCGGGGCGTGGTGCGGGGCCTGGATGGCGACGATGTCGTGCTGGAGGCGGAGGACGGCGAGCGTGCGCTGGTGCCGTTCGACGAGATCCAGCGCGCCAAGCTGGTGTTGACGGACGAATTGCTGGCTTCGGCGCGCCGTGCCGAAGCCGCTGCGGAACAGAACTGAGTCAAGGTTAGGGACAGTCGGTCATGGAACTGTTGCAGGTTGCGGAAGCGGTTGCCCGCGAGAAGAGCATCGAGAGCGACGAGGTATTGGCCGCCATGGAGCAGGCCATCCAGAAGGCTGGCCGCTCGAAATACGGGCTCGAACACGATATCCGCGCTCATATCGACCGCCAGACGGGCGAGATCGAACTGAAGCGCTTCATCGAGGTCGCCGAACTGGTGGAGAACGAGTCGGCGCAGATCTCGCTGGAGGAGGCGAAGGCCCGCGATCCGGGCCTGTCGCTCGGCGATTTCATCGTCGAGCCGCTGCCGCCGATCGATTTCGGCCGGATCAACGCGCAGACCGCCAAGCAGGTTATCGTCCAGAAGGTCCGGGAAGCGGAGCGCCGCCGGCAGTACGAGGAATACAAGGACCGCGTCAGCGAAGTGGTCAACGGCCTGGTCAAGCGCGTCGAATACGGCAACGTCACCGTCGATCTCGGCCGCGCCGAGGCGGTCCTGCGCCGCGACGAGCTGCTGCCGCGCGAGCATTTCAAGGTCGGCGACCGGGTGCGCGCCTACATCTACGACGTCCGCGAGGAACCGCGCGGGCCGCAGATCTTCATGTCGCGCAGCCATCCGCAGTTCATGGCCAAGCTGTTCGCCATGGAGGTGCCGGAAATCTACGACGGCATCATCGACATCAAGGCGGTCGCCCGCGACCCCGGCAGCCGGGCCAAGATCGGCGTGATCAGCCACGCCAGCTCGATCGATCCGGTCGGCGCCTGCGTCGGCATGCGCGGCAGCCGCGTCCAGGCCGTGGTCGGCGAGTTGCAGGGCGAGAAGATCGACATCATCCCGTGGTCGCCGGACCCGGCCACCTTCGTGGTCAATGCGCTGGCGCCGGCGGAGGTGACCAAGGTGGTGCTCGACGACGAGCAATCCCGGATCGAGGTCGTGGTCCCCGACGAGCAGCTTTCGCTGGCGATCGGCCGGCGCGGCCAGAACGTCCGCCTGGCGTCGATGCTGACCGGCTGGGAGATCGACATCCTGACCGAGGCCGAGGAGTCCGAGCGGCGCTCCGAGGAGGTCCGCCAGCGCACCGAGCTGTTCATGGAAGCGCTCGACGTCGATGACGTGATCGCCCATCTGCTGGTCGCCGAGGGCTTCACGCGGCTCGAGGAGATCGCCTATGTCGTGCCCGAGGAGCTGACGTCGATCGAGGGATTCGACGAGGATATCGCGCATGAGCTGCAGCAGCGCGCGATCGGCTATCTCGACGAGCAGAGCCGGGTCAACGCCGAACGGGCCAAGGAGCTCGGCGTCAGCGACGAGTTGACCGCGATCGAGCGGCTGACGCCGGCGATGCTGGTCAAGCTCGGCGAGAAGGATGTGAAGACGCTCGACGATCTGGGCGATCTGGCCAGCGACGAGCTGATCGAGATCGTCGGCGCCGACGCCCTCGACGAAGCCGCCGCCAACGAGGTGATCATGGCCGCCCGGGCGCATTGGTTCGACGACGAGGAGCAGCCGGCGGCCGCCGAGAGCGAGGCCGCCGAGAGCGAGGCCGACGAGCAGCCCGCGACAGGCGCCTAGGGAGAGGCGGGACCGGCTTGGAAATGGCATCGCAGAGAGTGGCAGAGGGTCGATCGGCCGGCGCCGTGATGGGCGCCGAGCGACGCTGTCTGGCAACCGGCGCCGTGCTGCCGAAATCCGCGCTGATCCGCTTCGTGGTCGGCCCGGCAGGTGCTAATCGTTCCCGGCGACTTGCTGGCGCAGGTCGAGGCGCGGCTGGAACAGCGCTGCCTCGACC
>JABDIP010000160.1 GCA_013003675.1 Inquilinus sp. | reverse complement strand
GTCCGGCCCGATGACCTGCTCGACGGCGCGAAGCACGCCCGGGTGGCGCACCAGTTCGGCGGCCCATTTGAAGATCAGATGGGGCTTGAAGCGGTACAGCCGCTGCGCCGGAAGGCCGCTGCCGACCGGTCCGGCCTCCAGCGCCTCGATGCGGGCACGGAAGGATACCGCCTCCGCCTCGGGCATGACATCGATCGGAAATGCATAGCCGGTCGCGGCAATCCGATCGCTAAGGGGTCCGCGATTCTCGGGTTCCATTGGTTCACCCCCACACCGGCAACCGGGCCTCTCTTTCCCTGACCCGGCACCGGTTGGCGCATCCTATGGCAAGCGACCGATGAGCGCGACCGGTCCTGCCGAAACAGGGCCGGTCCCGGCGCTGCGGCGGGCGACGACTATCGGCCGCCGCGACGCGCACGACCCTCCGCCCACACAACCCGAATTACGGTTTCGTTAACCACGTTCGCGGTGAGGTGCGGGGAGGCCCGGAGTGGGTCAATCGCAGCAGGACCGGCCGCCCATGGACACCCTCGACACCGCCCCGACCCGAACGCCGCTTCCCGCCGCGCCGCCGCGGCCGGCCGGGGCGCTCGATCTCGACGGCAAGGCGATCCTGGTCACCGGCGCCACCGGCTCGTTCGGCCACGCCTTCTGCCGGCTGGTGCTGGAGCGCTATCGGCCGCGCCGGCTGATCGTTTTCTCCCGCGACGAGGCCAAGCAATACGACATGCAGCAGCTGCTCTCGCCCACCGAGCACCGGCCGCTGCGCTATTTCATCGGCGACGTGCGCGATGTCGACCGGCTGGAGATGGCCATGCGGCAGGTCGACATCGTCGTCCACGCCGCCGCGATCAAGCAGATCCCGGCCGCCGAGTACAACCCGTTCGAATGCATCCGCACCAACATCCACGGTGCCGAGAACGTGGTCCGCGCCGCCCTGCGCGCCGGGGTCGAGCGGGTCATCGCGCTGTCGACCGACAAGGCGGCCAGCCCGATCAACCTCTATGGCGCCTCGAAGCTGGCCGCGGACAAGATCTTCGTCGCCGGCAACAACCTCTCCGGCGAGGGCGGGCCGAAATTCTCCGTCGTGCGCTACGGCAACGTGGTCGGCTCGCGCGGCAGCGTCATCCCGCTGTTCGAGCGGCTGATCGCGGCGGGCGAGCCGGCGCTGCCGATCACCGACGCGCGCATGACCCGGTTCTGGATCACCCTGCGCCAGGGCGCGGAATTCGTGCTCTCGTCGCTGAAGATGATGCGCGGCGGCGAGATCTTCGTGCCCAAGCTGCCCTCCATGCGCCTCGTCGACCTCGCCCGTTCCATGGCGCCGCACCTGCCGCAGCGCATGGTCGGCATCCGCCCCGGCGAGAAGCTGCACGAGGTGATGATCACCGAGGACGACGCCCGGGCCACGGTCGAACTCGCCGACCGCTACGTCATCCAGCCGCAGTTCGAGTTCTGGCGCGACGCCGAGCCGGCCCCGCCGGAGACCCCCGGCACCCCGGTGCCCGAGGGCTTCCGCTATTCCAGCGACACCAACCCGAACTGGCTCAACGAGGCGACCCTGGCCACGCTGCTGAAGGAGCCGAGGGGGTAGGGGTTGTCCAGAAGTCAGATGTCAGAAGCCAGATGACAGCAGTTGGACAACGGATGTCATGTCTCGACCGGCGGCCCGCCTCTCAACCGCTAGGCCCGATTTTCTCCAGCACGCCGTCACCATTGCCCGCCGCCACCCGATAGCGCCCCGTGGCCAGCCCCGCGATCCGGTCCGCCGCCATCTCCAGCACCGGCGGGCAGGCATAGCCGAGCTCGCGGCCGGCCAGGCAGCCGACGATCAGGATGGCGTCGACCTGGCCGAGGACCAGCGCCGCCGGCGCGTGGCCGGCGCGGATCAGCTCCAGCATCACCGCCGACGAGGAGGACGAGCCGACGGTCCGCGGCACCGCCAGCACCGTGCCGCCGATCGCCGCGCCGCGCTGCGGGTGCCGCCCGTCGACGATCCGGCCGCTGTCCGGATCGACCCCGCCCCAGAAGCTCAGCGGCGCGCCCAGCTTCAGAAGCACGCCTTCCGCCCGCCCCGGGAACAGCGTCCGGCCGCTCAGCGCCACAGGGCCGGATCCCTGACCACCCGGCCGGCGACCGCCGTCTCCACGCAATCGGACAGACTGCCATAGAGCACCTCATGGCCGATATTGCCCGGCGCGTAGTGGGCGAACTTGGCCGAATTCGTCATCAGCACGCCGTGTCCGTCGGCGATGATCGGCGTGGTGACGATGCAGGTGTCGGCGACGATGGTGACGCCGGCCGCGTCGAGCTGTTGCCGGTAGCCCAACTCGTCGAGACGTTGCACCACATGCCGGCCGGTATTGGCATAGAACGGCAACCGCGCCGTCCGGCCGCGCAGCTCCGCCAGCAGGTTCTCGAACTCGGCCAGCGAGAGGTGCGGGGAGCCGATGCCGATGGCGGTCACCGCCCCGCCGGCCGACGTGGACAGCCAGTCCAGCGCCTGGCGCAGCTCCGCCGGGCCGATCGCGACGATCTCCTCCGGCGCCGCGCCCTGGAACGCCGCGTCCCGCGTCGGCGCCTCCGGCGTCGCGCCGATGATGTGGAACAGCGCCACCGAGCCGAACGAGGCGGCGGCGGCGCCGAACGCCTTCATCCGGTCCTCGCCGGCGAAACCGCCCAGCCCGTCCACCGCCCCGACCGCGTCGCCGACACGGCGGCCGAACAGCGCCCCGATCACCGGCCAGAACGCGTCCTCGCCCTTCAGACGGTCGGAGACCGCGTCGGTGGTGAACAGCACCTTGGCCGCCCGGTTGGCCTTCACATGCAGGCCGTATTCCGGCGCATAGCCGGTGATCGTGCAGGCGATGTCGAGGAAGTCGCCATAGCGGTTGGTCCGGGCGCCGAGCACCGAGTTGCAGAAGGCGACCGCGTTCGACTCGCCCCAGGCGACCTGCTCCCCGGCACCCGGGCGGTGGCCGGCCTGATAGGGCGAACAGGTCCAGGTCGCCCGGCACCCCAGCGCCACATAGGCCCGCATCAGCCTGAGCGCCATCTGCCGCCGGTGCCCGTCGAGCAGCACGGTTTCCGGCCGCAGCAAATCGAGCGAACCGACATTCAGCGTCGCCGGCACCCGCACCCGGCCGCCGCCCCGATACAGGAACTCGGCGAATTCCGTGCCGCTATCCCCATGATAGAGACAGCCGTCGATATGCGCCGACGAGACCGGGATCAGCCGTTCGGCCCCCAGCAGCGCCCCGGTATCGGCGACGATGCGCAGGGCCGCCGCGGCGGCCTCGCCATGCCGCCCCTCGGCGAAGGCGCGTTGATCGTCGGTCAGTCGCATCGCCGGCCAGCATAGCCGGATGCGCGGCGCCGATCCCGCTTCTTCGCCCCGCGCCGCCGCCGCGCCCCGCCGCCGTCATTGCGAGGCGCGACAGCGCCGTGGCAATCCATCTCCTGCCCTTTCCGCAGTGGATCGCCGCCCCCGCGGCTTGCGATGACGGGGAGGGGGCACGCTGACTCCGCCGCATGGTCGTTCGGGCAGAAAATGGGTGCGCGGCCCCGTTCTTGGTCCCCGCGCGCCTTCCCCGACATCCGCACAGACTCGGTCTGAACCGATCAGGCTCTATCGCAACGACTCCGGCGCCAGTTCGCCGATCGAGCTCTCCGCCGCATCCGGCGTGTCGGTGCGGACGCTTTTCGCGGTCGGCGGCAGGGGCGTGTCGAACTGATAGTCCGGGTCGTCTTGCTGCCGCCGCCGGGTCTCCCGCATCTCGCGCCAGGCGCCGACCAGCGTGCGCGGCCTCGGCATGTCGCCGGCGATCTCGCGCGCGAGGGCCTTGAGGTTGTAGCAGGGCACGCCCGCGTACATGTGGTGCTCGACGTGCCAGTTCATCCGCCAATAGAGGAACTCCGCCACCGGGTTGAGGGTCATCGAGCGGGTGTTCTTGCGGAAATCGGGCACGTTCTCCCGCAACCCGCAATGCTGCGGCAGGCTGACGAAGTAGGATCCCCAGTTCGCGATGAACGGAAAGAAGGTGAGGATCAGCGGCAGCACCCACTGGCCGGTGGCGATGGAGACGACCAGGACCGTGCCGTGGAACGCCAGCAGCAGGCGCGACCAGAGGATCGACTTGGCATGCTCCGCCGGCTGGTCCGCGTGCAGGGCCCGCAGCCACTCGCTGATCGGCGCGTCCGTCGGGCCGACCTTGCCGAGCGCGCCCAGCCCCGTCACCCAGAGGGTCGAGAACAGCCCGCCCTTGCCGAAAGTGCGCCCCCGCCGGGTGAACAGGTTGACGGTGAACAGCTGCAGCAGCAGCCCCGGCCCGAGCGCCGGGTCGAGCGGCAGCAGGTTCTCCCGGTCCGCCTCGGGATGGATCGTATAGCGGTGGTGATAGGTGTGGCTGCAGGCGTAGTCGAACGGGTCCCACCAGCTCAGCAGGCTGAACAAATAGAGGAAGACCCGGTTCAGCCTCTTGGTGCGGAACACCGTGCCGTGGCCGAGCTCGTGCGG
>JABDIP010000135.1 GCA_013003675.1 Inquilinus sp. | reverse complement strand
TGGCCGACATGAACCTGCGCCTGCTCGACAATACGGAGCGTCACCTGGTCAATATCGACAGCCAGATCCGGGCGCTGGAAGAGCGCCGGCATATCCTGGAGGGCGATCTGGCCCAGGTCACGCCGTGGCGGCCCATGGTCTCCTCGTCGGGCGAAACGGTGCTCGACCCGGTCGCCCTGTTGCGGTCGAAGCGGTCGGAGTTCATCGCGATGTCGGCGCGCTATACCGCGGTGCATCCCGACGTGGTCCGCCTGCGCCGCGAGATCGCCGCGCTGGAAGCGGCGGCGGCCTCGGCCGAGACGGAATCGGGTCTTGGCGGAGTGGGCTTGGGCCTGGACGCGGACAATCCGGCCTATGTCACCCTGCGCGCGCGGCTCGCCGCCGTCGACGGCGAGCTGTCCAGCCTCGACGAGTATCGCGAGCATCTGGTGGCCCGATTGGCCGATTACGAGCGGCGCATCATCGAGGGGCCGAGCGTCGAGCGCGACTATCTGGCCTTGACCCGCGAGTACGAAGCCGCCACCCGGCGGTATCGTGAAATCAGCGATACCCGGAGCGATGCCCGTGTGCGCCTCAACCTGGAGGCGGGTCACGCCGAGCATTTCTCGATGATCGATCCGCCGTTGGTACCGGAGGAGCCGATCAGGCCCAATCGGTCGCTGATCGCCATGCTCGGCCTGATGTTCTCGCTGGCCGGCGGGCTGGGCGCGGCGGTGACCGTGGAAGCGCTCAGCAAGCGGGCCGAGACGCCGGAGGGCGAAGAGACCGAAGAGGCCGAGCAGACGATCGCCGAGCTGCGGCGGGAGATCGCTGTGCTCAAGGGCGATGCCCAGCCATTGCGCCGGCCGGCCGGCGCGAAATCGAGGCAGCGTGGTCAGCGCGCTTGAGCGCCGTGACCGGGGATCGGTGCGCCGATGCGGGATCGTCACGCGACCGGGCAACCGGAGGTAGGGTAATGCCCGATGGTGGCATGCTTTCCGCGGCGGCCGGGTCGCTGCGCTATGTCGGCCACAGCGCTTTCCTGTCGGCGAAAGGGCTGGCGATCCGGCAGTTGCGCGGTGGCGCCGCCTTCCGCGCCCGGCTGGCCGAACTCGAGGAAAGCCAGTGGGCGCCGATGGCCGTCAAGCAGGCGGCGCAGGACGCGCGGCTCCGTGAGTTGGTGCGGCATGCCTACGACAACGTGCCCTTCTATCGGCGCAGCTTCGACCGGCACGGGATTCGGCCGGAAGCCATCGACGGCGTCGAGGATCTGCAGCGGCTGCCAACCTTGGACAAGTCGGAAATCCGCGCCAACCCGGAGGACTTCGTCGCCCGCGGCCAGTCACAGAGGCTGATCGCCACCGGGTGGACCACCGGCACTACCGGGGCGCCGCTCGGCGTGCGCCGGACGCTGGAGTCGATCGTCTACGACAAGGCGATTTTGGCCCGGCAGCGGCGCTGGGCGGGAATCGATATCGACGACCGCAACGTCGCCATCTGGGGAACGGTCTGGAGCAACGTGATCGTGCCGCGCGCGGTACGGTCGCCGCCCTATTGGCGGTTCAACGCGGCGGACAACCAACTGCTGTTCTCCTACTACCATCTGTCCGACGAGACGCTGCCGCTGTTCGTCGACAAGCTGCGCGCCTTTCAGCCGGCCTATATCGAGGCGTTCCCGTCGACCATGCTGGCCTTCGCCCGGTTCCTCAACCGGCGGGGGGAGGTGGTGCCGGTGCGGGCCGTCTTCACCTCGTCCGAACCGCTCTATGCCGGGCATCGCCAGGAAATCGAAGCGGCTTTCGCCACCAGGATTTACGACTACTACGGCCACGCCGAGCGCGCGGTCACGGCGGCCGAGTGCCCGCATGGACGCATGCATGTGAACCCGGAATACGGCGCTCTGGAGATCCTGCAGGGCGACGTGCCGGCACCGGCGGGGCAGAGCGGCGAGATCATCGGCACCGGGCTGACCAATTTCGGCATGCCGCTGATCCGCTACCGCACCGGCGACAGCACCCGGGCAGTGACCGGACCGTGCCCCTGCGGCCGGGAGACCCCGTTGATCGGACCGGTCGAGGGGCGCGCGGCGGATTTCATTCGCACGCCGGACGGCCGGCTGATGCCGGGTGACGGCGTGATGGAAGCCTTCTACGGCATCGACAACGTCAAGGAATCGCAAGTGGTGCAGGAGGCAATCGACCGCATCGTCGTCAGGCTGGTCAAGGACGAGACGACGGCCCCGGTCGACGACCAGCGCCTGCGGGCCAATCTGCTGCGCTGCCTGGGTCCGGAAATGAATGTGACCGTCGAGTATCGCCAATCGATATGGGAAAAGGCCGAAATGAAGAAACGTTGGGTCGTGTCGAAGATCGGCGCCGGGTTAGACAAGATTGGCGGTGACGCGTGATGCCTTCCGTCGGCCGATGCCATGCTCGCCTCGCAGCGGCCGCCACGCTGTTGTGTTTGTCGGCCGTCGGGCCAGGGCATGCGGCGGAGCCCGAGGCCACAATCGTCCGTGTCGATGCTGGCCGGCTGCAGCGGGAACTGCCGGACCGGGCGCTGTTCGGTCACAATTTGAGCTTCGCCGGCAGCGCGAACGGGGCCTGGGACTTCAATCGATCCAGGTTTCGGCGAACCTTGTGGGCGCGCTTCGAGGCGACGAATCCGGGTCTGCTGCGGTATCCCGGCGGCAACTGGTCCTACGGCTTCCACTTCAACCTGGCGCGCGAGGGCATCCCGCACTGGGTCAACACCAATATCGTCACGCCGCGTTTCCGACCGCAGGACTTCATCAAGACAATGCATGACCTGCCGGACGCGCGCGCCCTCATCCATCTGTCGCCGATCTGGAGTTCGCCGGAGGAGGCCGTCGCCTTCGTCGCCTATATGATCGGCGATCCGGCGGACACGCGTTCGATCGGCTTGGATTCCTGGGGGCGCGTCGATCCCGCCACCGGCCTTTTGCTCGACTGGCGAAATGTCGGCCATTGGGCGGCCCTCCGCGAAAGCGACGGCCAGGCGGCCTATCGGGGGACGCTGTTTTTCCAGCTCGGCAATGAGGAATGGTTGGGCTGGTGCCGTGACCGCGTGTGTGACGGCAGCATCGACTATTATGGCCTGCGCCGCACGCGCAGGGTGACGGTGGAGGACGAGACCCATGTCGATCCGGTCAGCGGGGTCGTGATTCCGGCCTATTGGCCGGCCTATCGGGCGACCTATATGGGCATCCGCGGTTTGTTCGGCGCCGATCGGGTGAAGATCGGCGCGCTTGTTTATGCCCGTCCGGATGGCAGAGGCGGCGCCGACGCGTTCCTCAGGAAACATGGCGGCGCGGGCAAGCGATGGAACGTCACGTTGCTCGATCGCCTGAACGACGATCCCGATGTGACCGCCGATTTCCTGACGCTGCACACCTACATGTATGACCGGTGGGGCTGGGAAAAAGACTTCCCCGAGCGGGGTACTGCAAACGCCCTGTTCGCCTCGGATCATCTCGCCGCGCGGATCGAGGCGATATTCGCCTACGCGGACTCGCCCCATTATCCGGTCATGGTGACGGAATTCAACGTCCATGTGCACGACAATATCGCGCCGTCCTCGCTGCTCGCCGCGCTGTCCTATGTCGACTACACGATTGGTGCGCTGCACGACGACGACATCGTCGGGATGGCGCGCTGGCAGCTGGTGCAGTCGCGCAGCCATCCTGGCTTCCGCGGCGCCGCTCTATTCGCGACAAATCCCACATGGGGTGCACGCGGCGATTTCTGGAAGACGGGGCCGTACTACGCGGCGCTCATGTTCGGCTCGCTCCATCGAAAAGTCGTCGATTCGGCGGTCGAGAATGCCCCGGCGTTTCGACCTCAGGGGCTTGCCGGGCGCTGGAAATCGGCGGGCGCATCGGACTCATGGTGGACGCCGTCCGAACTGCCGCTCATCACCAGCGCCGCGACACTCTCCGATGACGTCACTGAATTGGCGCTGCTGATACTCAACAAGAACACGACCGATGATCTTGATGTAGAGATCCGGTTGGCCGGATTCGTACCCGCGCCCGACTATCAAAAAAGCGTGCTCAACGCCGCCCAGCCGACCGGGCATGGCGATCTGTTCGCCATCAATCCCTGGCGGATTTCGGGGAACGAGTTGTGCACGCCGGTCGGCGGAGGGTGCACGCCCACACTGGCGTCGGAGGCGGGCGAGACCGTGATGCTGCGGACGACCGAGAATGACGACGCGCAGGACGGCTTCACGGTCACGCTCGCGGCACACTCGGCGACGGTTCTCACATTCTCCCGGGCTCTGCCGTGATCGGGAAACCAACAGTGAAGGACGCGTTCAGACGGTCACAAACTCGTGTGCCCTTCGCGGCCTCAAGGCCGGCAATGCGCACGACGAAGGGTCTTCCGACCCAGCCGCTACAGGTAGTTCCGGTTCAACAATGTTGCGAGAGCAGACGATGAGAATCAATGAGCTGGTCCGGCAGATGGACGAAAAGCGCTGGCGGTCGCTGAACATGATCGCCAGCGAAAACATCGCCTCGGAGGCGGTATCCGAGGCGCTGGCCAGCGATTTCGCGAACCGTTATCTCATCCCCGAGGAACGGCCGGAGTGCATCTGGGACTTCCCCAACCAATCGTACAACCGGGAGGTGGCCCGGATCACAGAAGATCTGGCGAAGAAGCTGTTCGTCGGCGAGTACGCCGATGTCCGCCCGCTGTCGGGCAACAACATCGCCTACATCATCATCACCAGCCATGTGCCGATCGGCGGGACCGTGTTCCGCATTCCGGATACCTGCGGCGGGCATTTCGCCACGGTGCCGATCTGCGAGCGGGAGGGGATCAATGTCGTCGACATCCCGTTCGACAGGGACACCTGCGAAATAGACCTCGAAGCGCTCCGATCGCTGTACCGCCGGCACCGCCCCGAGCTCATATTCCTCGATGCGAGCATGGTGCTGTTCCCGCAGCCGACCGCCGGGATCCGCGCCGCTGTCGGGCCCGAAGCGGTGATCTCCTACGACGCATCCCATCCCCTCGGACTGATCGCCGGGCAGGGCTTCGCCAATCCGCTGCTGGAAGGGGCGGATGTCGTTCATGGCAGCACGCATAAAAGCATGTTCGGTCCGCAGAAGGGGCTGATCGTCTGCCGCGAGGACGGCGAGGTTGCCGCCAAGATCCGCGACAACATCACGCCGCTGTTCGTCTCCAACTCGCATGTCCACCATATCGCGGCGCTTGGCGTTGCCCTGGAAGAGCTCGACCTGCACGGCAAGGTATATGCGCGACAAGTGATCAGGAATGCCCAGACGCTCGCCGCGACGCTTGACGCCGGGAACGTCGAGGTCTTCACCACTGATAAGGGCTACACCCAGTCGCATCAGATCTGGGCCGTCATCGGCGACAAGGACGAGGCGTACCGGTCGTTCCGCGCCCTTGAGCGGATCAACATCCACGTCAACCAGATCAAAGTCCCTTTCACCGACCGATACGGCTTCCGGATCGGCGCGTCCGAACTCACGCGCCGGGGATTCAAGGAGGGCGACATGCGCCAGGTCGGCGAGCTCATGGTGCGGTGCATTCGTGAGAACGCCCCGCCGGCGACCTTGCTTGGGGAGGTCGAGGCATTTGCGCTCAGCAAACGGAGGCTGTCCTACTCATTCGACGACGATGCGGCCCTGGTCGAACCGGCACCCACCGTCGCGCTGGTCTGATACCGGCGTCCGGCAAGAATCAATTCGGAGAATTTCGATGGAATCCAGCACCAAGGCGACAGACCCGATTCCCGGCACGCGACTGGCGCCACATCCCCGGAATACGGGTGTCAAACGGGCCCGGCAACGGCGCGCACCGGCTGTCGCTCCGGCGCCGGCCATGACCGTCGCCACGCCATCAGTCGTGAGGAGGAAGAAGTTCTTTCGGACGCGTATCTTCTTTAGCAGGATCGCGACCGCCTCCGCGTTTGGCTGGGAGCACGCCAAACGCACTTATCAGGAAGGCAAGCATATACGCGAGTACCTGCGGGGATTCCGGCAGTGCAGGACGCGAAAGCCGTTGGGCACGATCCTCAAAGAGTTGTGCTTGGTAGCTCTCAAGTGGAAGATCCTGCCATTCAACTATTTCAGGAATGCCCTCTATGATCGGAACACGCCGCACGCCGACGAATTCCTGTCGTTCCTTCCTGAGCCAGTCCTGTTTACGCGGTACATGCCAGTTCTTTCCCCTGAGAAGTATCGAGTTGTCGTCCATAACAAATACTTCTTCCATCAGCTCATGGAATTGAACGGCATCGACTCGCCGCCTCTGGCAATCTGGTCCTTTTCGAAGACGATCTATGGCAAGTACGGCGCGATCCTGAGCGAATCCCACCTGACCCGCGCGCTCGAGGATCATGTTGGCGAGACGCTGGTGCTCAAACCCCAGCATTTGTCGGACGGCAAGGCCATCGAGTTCCTATCCGTCGTCAGGCGCGGCCGGAACCTGCAACTCGAAGCCGACCCCGGAACGGCATACGGCTACGCGGGGCTGTGCGCGACGTGTGACCGGTTGGGCGACTGGCTGTTGGAACAGGCAATCAGACAGCATCCGGTCGTAGCCGCGATCTACCCACACAGCGTCAATACAGTGCGCATCGTGACCCTCGCATATCCCGACGGCCAGATTCGGATCCTGGCGGCCCTGATGCGCATGGGCCGGAAAGGATCGAAAATCGACAACGCCAGCGCTGGCGGAATCCACGTCCACATCGATGTGGATACCGGGCGGTTCCTGGACCCGGCCTACAGCAAGACTGACAACGCGACCTACACAGTGCACCCGGACACGGGGCATCCCATTGCCGGCGTGGCGCTGCCGTTCTGGGACGAGATCGTCGCCGTGACCAAGCGCGGTGCCGGGCTATTCATGCAGACCCATACCATCGCCTGGGATATCGCGATCGGCGAGGCCGGCCCGATCGTCATCGAGGGCAATCCGACTTGGAACCCGGGAACGATGGAGCGCGGTTCGTTCCCAAAGGGCGACCTCATCATCGCCGCGGCCGAGGCGTGGCGGGAGAAGGTCAAACGCCAATAGCATCTAGGGCTATTTTCGGGACGCATAACATATCAAACCCTCCGTCTCAGTCATGCTGGAAGTACAATCACGCATTTCATAGATTGAGGTTATCAAATCAAATACTTGGCGCCACTCCAAATTTCAGTCACGAAATCTCGTCCGTATCTATCAAATGCAAATCGATAAACATCAGAAT
>JABDIP010000097.1 GCA_013003675.1 Inquilinus sp. | reverse complement strand
ATCCGGCCTCGTGCCGGTCGCGGATCGAATGGTCGGCGATCCGCGTGTGCTCGACGATCACCTCGGATCCGCCGGCCGTTGCCACGAAACGAACGGTCACGCGTTCGCTGCTTTGCGGATCGGCGGGCGTCTCCAGTCCGCGGCGCCAAGTGTATTCGAGAAGGCGCGGCGGCTCGACACGCAGGAACTCTCCGGCGATCCACAGGACCGAGCCGTCGGGAAGCCGGTTGGCGATCCGGTAGGCGCCACCGACCCGCAGATCGACGGCGCATTCCGTACAGCGGATTCCGGCCGGCCCCCACCATTGCCTGACCTGCTCGGGGTCGGTCCAGGCATGGAAGACGGCGTCCGGGTCGCCGTCGATCGTCCGCCTGACGATGAGCGTCAGCGACAACGCGGCCTTGTCGTCGGGAGTCATCTTCGGCCGGCCGGCCGGCTTCGCCCGGGACCCGTCCGGCGCTTCATGTGGCGGCCGAGGGAGTCGAGCGTTTCGCCCCAGAACCGGGTGTATTGGTCGAGCCAGGCTTGGGCGTGCTGCAAGGTCTCCGCGTCGAGCGAGCAGACGCTGGTCCGGCCCGCGTTGTCGCGCTTGATCAGGTCGGCTTTTTCCAGTGTCTTCAAATGCTTGGAGATCGCGTTCAGCGACATGTCGAACGGCTTGGCCAGCTCCGTCACCTTCCCCGGTCCCGCCGACAGGCGCCGAACGAGCGCGCGGCGGGTCGGGTCGGAAAGCGCGTGGAAGACGCGATCCAGCCATTCCTCTGAATCCGCCCTGGCCGCGGAACCGGGTTCTTTCACCTTGAACAACCCTCAACCATTTGGTTGAATGATGCCTGACTATGAACCGCCGCGAGGGCGCTTGCAAGGAGGTCGCCATGTCCACCCGTATTCATCAGGAAGTCGTCATCGGCGCCGCCCCGGAAGAGGTGTATCGGGCGTTCATGGATGAGAAGCGCCACAGCGCTTTCACCGGTGGCGCCTCGCGGATCGATGCCGGGGTCGGAGGATTGGCGGAGATGCATGACGGCCAGATCGTCGCCCGCAACATCGAACTCGAACCGAACCGCAAGATCGTTCAGGCGTGGCGCGTCGCCGCCTGGGACGATGGCGTCTACACGCTGCTTCGGATCGGTCTGGCGCCCGACCGCGACGGCACCCGCGTCACCCTCGACCAGACCGGGTGCCCCGAGGACATGACCGAACACCTCGCGTCCGGCTGGGAGGCTCGCTACTGGCAGCCGCTGAGGGAGTTTTTCGGCAAGGCTTAATGTGGGCCAGCGCCGTATTGGCCGGCCGGTAGCCGGTGATGGCGGCCGCGGACCTACAGCCCGGCGCGGGCGAAAAGCGGGGCGGCGGCCGGGTCGATGACCGGGGCGTATTTCTTGATGAAGGCGAGCAGGGCGCGTTCGCTGTCGTCCAGGCTGCCGTTCTTGCCGATGTTCTTGACCAGCCATGCCGCCTCGGCGGCGTCGATACTTTCGCGTCCCATGGCGTCGGCCAGGCGGCGGGCCTCGCGCTGGCGCTCCTCACGCCGGCTGACCGTGCCGAACATGTCGGTTTCGCGCCAGGCCTCGCGGAACGGGATGTCGAGGCGAAGGAAGGAGGAACCGATGCCGGCGATGAGCTTGCCGACGTCGCGTTTCTCTTCCAGCCAATGCTCGCGCGCCAGCTCCTCCTCGGCGGTCGGCACGGCCGGCGCGGCGGCCGGGAACATCAGGTAGTTGGCGATCGCCTTGACGAACAGGTCGCGCCAAGTGTCGGCGTTCTCCGAACTGTCGGTGGCGTCGTTCAGGGCGACGATCAACTCCGCCTCGTCGCGGGTGACGGTATAGCCGCCGGGGCTGCCGGCGGCGTAGATCACCTTGCGGATCAACTCGACATCGGCCGGGCTGACGATCGCCGGCGGCCGGTTCGAGCCGCGCAGGGCGGTGGCCGGCTCGAGCACCGAGTCGCGGATCGCCTTCAGCGCCAGGAACGCCAGCGAGGGCGGGCTGGAGACCGCCCAATGGACGACATTGATCAGCAGTTCCAGCTCGGTCGCCGTATCGACATGACCGTCGTGCAGGATGTGGGCGATCAGGTACTGGGATTCCGCGTCGCTGACGTGTTTCTTCGGTTTGTCCTGCCAGATCACGAAGTCGGTCAGGGCGTCGACGAAGAAGGCCGACCAGCTCGGGTCCTTTTCGGCGCAGGCGCTGTTGATGAAGAAGATGGCGTCGGCCTCGGCGCGGTCGACCACGCCGTCGCGATAGACCGTGCGGCGCAGGTCGTCGACATCGTCCGCGGTCACCCGGCCGCGGGCGACGATGTCTTCCACCAGGTCGTGATCGATTACTGAACCCATGTCCTGCGTCCGGAATAGCCGCAACGGAAAGGCCCAGGCCGGGCCGGGCGCCGATGGTGGCGGCGTTTGTTGAACAACTTCTAAACAACCGCAAGAAATCGGGCCGTCCGCGCTGCTCGCGGACCGGGTGCCGCGGGCGGCCGCGGCGCGCCCTTCGGGCGACGTCGGTCGAACGATGCCCGATCGGTCGCAAGCCCTGAAATACTGCGATGTTGGGGCGGGCGGGGGCGGCGAAAACCATTGCGCCGAATCGGCGATGCGCCTAGACATGAGCGCTTGTCGGACCGCGCCGTTCGTTCAGACTTTGTTAACCCTGTTCGCGGCACTCTGACGATGGAGATGGCTCAGGCAGGGTCATGTCCGGAGGGCACCTGTCGCGGGGGCGCCACGCGGACCTTGCGATCGACGGGGCTTTCGGGCTTTTAGGCCGGGCGGGCTTTGCCGCGCCCACCCGACGTCCCGGTCCTGTGTCCTTCCCGCTTCTCGCCGAAGATGGGCTGCAGCCTCGATTTTGCGGCTCCCGGATGCGGACGAGCGCCGCTTAGGAAGCGCGGCGCCGCCGGAGACGGGGGGCGATCGAAACGTGCGTTCGGATTTGCGCGGGGTGGTTCGCATGAGGTCGACATCCAGGAAGGGCGGCAAGGGCCATATGTCCGACCGTATCATCGTCATCGCTGAAACCGTGCCGTGCCGCGCCGACACGGAAATCGGCCCTCTCGTTATTCCCGCGGCGACGCGGTATCATTCCTCCCCCACCGGTTTCCGACTCGGTCTGGCGCTGGCCGCGCGCCGGGTGGAGCACGGTTGCCGATCCCCACAACATCGTCCGTCGGCAGGTATGCCCCTCGCCGTCGGGCGCGTTCGGACCTCGCGGAAAGCCTAGCGCCTCATGTTTGCAAATCTTCTTGGTTTCCTGTCGGCCGACATGGCCATCGATCTCGGCACCGCCAACACTCTGGTCTACGTCAAGAGCCGCGGCATCGTACTCAACGAACCGTCGGTGGTGGCGATCGCCACAAGGCGCGGCAAGACCCAGGTGCTGGCGGTCGGCGACGAGGCAAAGCAGATGCTTGGCCGCACCCCCGGGAACATCCAGGCGATCCGGCCTCTGCGCGATGGCGTCATCGCCGATTTCGACGTCGCCGAGGAGATGATCAAGCACTTCATCCGCAAGGTTCACAACCAGCGCAGCTTTGCCCGGCCGCAGGTGATCATCTGCGTGCCGTCGGGCTCCACCGCGGTCGAGCGCCGGGCGATCCAGGAATCCGCCGAGGCGGCCGGCGCCCGCAAGGTCGGGCTGATCGAGGAGCCGATGGCGGCGGCGATCGGCGCCGGGCTGCCGGTCACCGAGCCGACCGGCTCGATGGTCGTCGACATCGGCGGCGGCACGACCGAGGTCGCCGTGCTGTCGCTCGGCGGCATCGTCTATTCGCGCTCGGTCCGGGTCGGCGGCGACAAGATGGACGAGGCGATCATCGCCTATATCCGCCGCAACCATAATCTGCTGGTCGGCGAGGCCTCGGCCGAGCGGATCAAGAAGGAGATCGGCTCCGCCTGCCCGCCGGAGGACGGCGAGGGCCGGGTGATGGAGATCAAGGGCCGCGACCTGATGAACGGCGTGCCGAAGGAACTGGTGATCTCCGAGCGGCAGGTGGCGGAAAGCCTGGCCGAACCGGTCGGCGCCATCGTCGAGGCGATCAAGGTGGCGCTGGAACACACGGCGCCGGAGCTGGCCGCGGACATCGTCGACAAGGGCATCGTGCTGACCGGCGGCGGGGCGCTTTTGGGCAACCTCGATTTCGTTCTGCGCCACTCGACCGGGCTGCCGGTTTCCATCGCCGACGACGCGCTTTCCTGCGTCGCGCTGGGCACCGGGCGGGCTCTGGAAGAGAAGAAGAACTTTCGAAATGTGTTAATAAATATGTATTAGGATCGCATCGTTCGGGACTGATTCGTTCCGCGAATCAGTGGGTGCGGTATATGTCGGCGACGGCCGCGGGGTCCGTCTAACGGCAGGGACGGTAAGGATACGCGGGTGGGCTATCGAACCAGACCTATGGTTCGCATCGCAGCGCTTCGGGCGCTTGCGCATCGGTTTTCTTTTCTAGCGTTGGTGATGGCGGCGGTGGCGCTGATGGTGCTCGGCCGCGTCGACCCGGCGTCGGTGGACGGTCTCAGGACCGGCATCACCGACACGTTCACTCCCATCATGTCCGCCTTCACCCGGCCGGCCTCCAGCATCGGCGAGGTTGCCGACGGGCTGCACGATCTGGCCCGGCTGCAGGCGGAGAACGCCGCGCTGCGGGCGGAGAACGACGCCCTGTTGCAGTACCGCCAGGCCGCCTTCCGGCTGGAGGCGGAAAATCTCAGCCTGCGGACCCTGATGAACTATCGCCCGTCGGTGCCGCATGCCTTCCTCAGCGCGCGGATCATCGCCGACAACAGCGGCGCCTTCGTGCGCAGCCTGGCGGTCGATTTGGGCGCCGCCAACGGCGTCCGCGACGGCCAGGCGGCGATGGGCCCGAACGGCTTGATCGGCCGCGTCGTGCAGGCCGGCGATCGCTCCGCCCGCATCCTGCTGATCACCGACCTCAACGCCAAGGTTCCGGTAGTGCTGGAAGGCACCCGCGAGCGCGCCATGCTGGGCGGCGACAATACCGACCGGCCGCGCCTGCTGTACCTGCCCCCGGATGCCGAGGTGCCGATCGGCACCCGCGTGGTGACTTCCGGCCATGGCGGCATGTTCCCGCCGGGCCTCGCCGTCGGCACCGTGGCGGCGATCGAGGACGGCATCGTGCGGGTCGCACCGATCGAGGATCTGCAGCGCCTGGAATTCGTGCGGATCACCGATTTTCGGCCCGGCGAGGCGGGCGGCCAGATGCAGCTTCATCCCGGATACAACTGGTGACAGACCTCGTTTGGCAGAAACTGGAACAGTTTCTCCGCCATGCTGCCCCCTCCCTGGCGACGCTCTTTCTTGTCTTCCTGAGCATCACGCCGCTGCCGATCCCCGGCTATGGCACCGTCGCGCCGGTGCTGCCGTTGATCGCGGTGTTCTATTGGGCGGTCCACCGCCCGGACCTGCTGCCCTTCCTGGTCGTCTTCCTCGTCGGCGCGCTGTTCGACATCCTGACCGGCGGGCCGCTGGGCCTGCATTCCTTCGTCTTCCTGATCATCCAGTTCCTGGTCTCCAGCCAACGCCACTTCCTGGTCGGCCAGCCCTTCCTGTTCCTGTGGAGCGGCTTCGTCATCGCCGCCCTGCTGGCGGCGATCCTGGAATGGCTGGCCTTCAGCATCTATGTCACCGACATGCAGTCGCTGGGACCGGTGATCATCAGCGCGTTGATGACGATCGCCCTGTTCCCGCTGTTCGCCTGGCTGCTGCTGCAGATGCAGCGCGGCCTGCTGCGCCGGATGTAGCGTCATGGATGTAGCGCCATGATGGAACGCGATTCCGACCGCTTCCGCTGCCTCAGCCGGCGCAGCGTGGTGCTCGCCGGCATGAAGCTGGCGCTGCTCGGGACGCTGGCCGGGCGGATGTATTATCTGCAGGTCACCGAGAGTCCGCGCTTCCGCATGCTGGCGGAGGAGAACCGGATCAACACCCGGCTGCTGGCGCCGTCGCGCGGCCTGGTCATCGACCGTTTCGGCGTGCCGCTGGCGGTCAACGAGCAGGACTTCCGGCTGGTGCTTGTCGCCGAGCAGGCCGGCGACGCCGAGGCGACGCTGACCGAGCTGACCCGCTACATCCCGCTCGACGAGCAGGCGCTCGGCCGCATCCTGCGCGACCTGCGCCGCAAGCCGGCCTTCGTGCCGGTGACGGTGCTGGAGAACCTGAGCTGGGAGGAGGTTTCCCGGATCGAGGTCAACACGCCGGAACTGCCCGGCCTGTCGATCCACGAGGGCGAACTGCGGCACTATCCCGCGGCCGACGCGACGGCCCATCTGCTGGGCTATGTCTCGGCGGTGAACGAGGCCGACCTGACCGACGATCCGGTGCTGACCCTGCCCGGCTTCCGGATCGGCAAGACCGGCGTCGAGCGCCAGCTCGACCTCAATTTGCGCGGCGAGGCCGGGACCAGCCAGGTCGAGGTGAACGCCGTCGGCCGGGTGATCCGCGAGCTGTCCCGCGAGGAGGGGACGCCGGGCGCCGAGACCCAGCTGACCATCGATTCCGGGCTGCAGCGTTTCATGCAGAACCGCCTGGCCGAGCGCGAGAGCGCCTCGGCGGTGGCGCTGGACATCGAGACCGGCGAGATCTACGCGATGGCGTCCAGCCCGTCCTTCGATCCCAACGACATGGCGCGCGGCATCAAGCCCGCACTCTGGTCGGGGCTGCTCAACGACAAGTACCACCCGCTGACCAACAAGGCGATCGACGGGCAATACGCGCCGGGCTCCACCTTCAAGGTGATGGTCGCCCTGGCGGCGCTGGAGGCCGGCGTGGTGCGGCCGAACCAGAGCTTCACCTGCAACGGCTCGCTGGTGCTGGGCAACCACCGGTTTCACTGCTGGCGCAAGCGCGGCCACGGCCGCATGGACATGCTGCAGGGCATCGGCCAGTCCTGCGACGTCTACTTCTACGAGGTGGCCAAGCTGGTCGGCATCGATCTGATCGCCGAGATGGCCCAGCGCTTCGGCCTCGGCCGGGTCACCGGCATCGACATGCCGGGCGAGAAGCCCGGCATCGTGCCGACCCGGGCCTGGAAGCTAGCCAATATCGGCGAGCGCTGGCAGGGCGGCGAAACGCTGGTCACCGCCATCGGCCAGGGCTTCATGCTGTCGACGCCGCTGCAAATGGCCAAGATGACCGCGCAGATCGCCAATGGCGGATACGAGATCCAGCCGCATGTGGTGCGCCGGATGGGGCCGCCGCGCGATCCGGCGGTGGTCGGCGCGGTGGCGATCGACACCGAGACCCGGCCGCTGGGCCCGTCCCTCGGCGTCTCGCCGGAATCGCTGAAGATGATCGTCGACGGCATGGTCGAGGTGACGTCCGGCCCGCGCGGCACCGCCCGCGGTTCGCAACTCGCCATCGAGCATCTGCGCATGGCCGGCAAGACCGGCACCTCGCAGGTCCGCCGGATCACCGCCGAGGAGCGCGCCGCCGGCGTCACCAAGAACGAGGATCTGCCGTGGGAACGGCGCGACCACGGCCTGTTCATCGGTTTCGCGCCGGTGCACGCGCCGCGCTATGCGACCGCGGTGGTGGTCGAGCATGGCGGCGGCGGCAGCTCCGCCGCGGCGCCGATCGCCCGCGACGTCCTGCGCGAATGCCAGCTGCGCAACATCGCCGGCCGCATCGTCTCCGCCGGGCTGACCCCGCCCGGCACCCGGGAAGGGTAGGGGGCCGCAATGCGGGACGATTTCTTCATCGCCAGCCGGTCCGAGCTGACCATCGGCGAGAAGCTGCTGACCCTCAATTGGGGCCTGGTGCTGCTGGTCTCCGCCGTCGCCAGCATCGGCTTCGCCATGCTGTATTCCGCCGCCAGCGGCAGTTTCGACCCCTGGGCGTCGCGCCAGATGCTGCGCTTCGGGGTCGGGCTCGGCGTGCTGATGGTCGCCGCCCTGGTGCATCTGCGGACCTGGATGTCGCTCGCCTATCCGATCTATTTCATCAGCCTCGGCCTGCTGGTCGCGGTCGAGCTGGTCGGCTATATCGGCAAGGGGGCGGAGCGCTGGATCGACCTCGGCTTCATCAATCTGCAGCCCTCGGAGCTGATGAAGATCGCCATGGTGCTGGCGCTGGCCAGGTACTTCCACGGGCCCGCGCTGGAGGAGGTGTGGCG
>JABDIP010000077.1 GCA_013003675.1 Inquilinus sp. | reverse complement strand
GGTCGTTGACCGCGTACACGTCGCCGGGCCGCATGATGCCCGTACGCCGGTCGATCACGTGGCGGACTGTGACGCCCATCGAGCCGAGATGCACCGGCATGTGTGGCGCATTTGCAACAAGGTAGCCGTCGCGGTCGAAGACGGCGCAGGAGAAATCCAGCCGCTCCTTGATGTTGACCGAATAGGCGGTGTTCTGCAGCGCCGTGCCCATCTGCTCGGCGATCGACATGAACAGGTTGTTGAACACCTCGAGCATCACCGGATCGACCGAGGTGCCGACGGCGACCCGGCTCGGCAACGGGACGGCGCGGGTCAGCACGAGATGGTCGAGGGCGGTCACCTCGGCCCGCCAGCCCGGCGCGAGCACCGTGGTGCCGGTCGCCTCCCTGACGATCGCCGGCCCGTCGATCGCCATGCCCGGCGCCATCTCGGTCTTGTCGGTGCTGGCGAGATCGGTGCGGCTGCCGTCGGCGCGTTCCACCCAGGTCCGTCCGACCGCGCCGGCCTCGCCGCCGGCCATGCCGAACGGCGCGACAATGCGGTGATTGGCGAGGATCGCCGCGGTCATCGCCTCACGGAAGCGGAGCCGCCGGACCGTCCCGTCACCGCCGCGATGGCGGCCGGCGCCGCCGCTGCCGGCGCGTAATCCGAAGCTTTCCAGCAGCACCGGGAAGCGCAGTTCGAGCACCTCCGGATCGGTGAGGCGGGAGTTGGTCATATGGGTATGAATGCCTGAAACGCCATCGAAATCCGGCCCGGCGCCGGCCCCGCCGCAGATCGTCTCGTAATATTGGTGGCGGTCGTTGCCGAAGGTGAAATTGTTCATCGTGCCCTGCGAGGCGGCGAGCACGCCGAGCGCGCCATAGAGCGTGTCGGTGACGCATTGCGAGGTCTCGACATTGCCGGCGACAACGGCGCCCGGCGGCCGCGGGCTGAGCATCGAGCCCGGGGGCACGACGATCTCGATCGGCACCAGGCAGCCATCGTTCAGCGGAATGTCGTCATCGACAAGCGTACGGAAGACGTACAGCACGGCGGCGCGGACAACGGCGGAGGGGGCGTTGAAATTGTTGTCGAGCTGGGCTGAGGTGCCGGTGAAGTCGACGATCGCCCGGCGCGCCGCCTTGTCGACGCGGATGTCGACCTTGATCCGGGCGCCGTTGTCGAGCGGGTACTCGAAGGCGCCCGGCTGCAGCACGTCGAGGACCCGGCGCACCTGCTCCTCGGCATTGTCGCGGACATGGCCCATATAGGCGTGCACGACGTCGAGGCCGAAGGTGGCGACCATGCGCCGCAGCTCGCGCACGCCCTTCTCGTTGGCGGCGATCTGCGCCTTCAGGTCGCCGATGTTCTGCTCGATGTTGCGGGCCGGATGGGGGCCGGAGCGGAGCTGGGCGACCAGCGCCGGCTCGCGGAAATCGCCGTCCTCGACCAGCAGGAAATCGTCGAACAGCACGCCCTCATCCTCGATCGTGCGGCTGTCCGGCGGCATTGAGCCGGGGGTCAGGCCGCCGACATCGGCGTGGTGGCCGCGGCTGGCGACATAGAACAGCACCGGGCCGGGATCGGAGGAGCCGGCCGCCCGCTCGGCGAAGACCGGCGTGACCACGGTGATGTCCGGCAGATGCGTACCGCCATTGTACGGGTCGTTCACCGCGTACACGTCGCCCCGCCGCATGATGCCCGTACGCCTGTCGATCACATGGCGGACGGTGACCCCCATCGAGCCGAGATGCACCGGCATGTGTGGCGCATTTGCCACAAGGTAGCCGTCGCGGTCGAAGACGGCGCAGGAGAAATCCAGCCGTTCCTTGATGTTGACCGAATAGGCGGTGTTCTGCAGTGCCGTGCCCATCTGCTCGGCAATGGACATGAACAGGTTGTTGAATACCTCGAGCATCACCGGATCGACCGAGGTGCCGACCGCGACCCGGCTCGGCAACGGCACGGTACGGGTCAGCACGAGGTGGTCGAGGGCGGTCACCTCGGCCCGCCAGCCCGGCTCGAGCACCGTGGTGCCGGTCGCCTCCCGGATAATCGCCGGCCCGTCGACCGCCATGCCCGGCCGCAGCCGTTCGCGGTCGTAGACCGGCGCCCGCCGCGGCGCCCCGGCCATGAACGCCTCGACCGTATCGAGCGGCGCCGGCACCGCGCCCTCCGCCGCCTCGGCCGCCGGCCGGTCCTCGACCGGCGCGGCGCCGCCGACCAGTTCCACCGACACCGAATCGATGATCAGCGGCCGGTCCATGACGAAGGCGAACTGGCCGCGATGGGCCGCCTCGAACGCGGCGGCGATGGCGCCGGCATCGGCGAAGTCGACGACGAGGGCGGTATCGGTGCCGCGATACTTGATGTGGACGCGCTTCAAGGTGCCGAAATCGTCGATGCCCTGGGCCGCCATCTCCGCCGCCGCATCCGCCGCCAGCGCCTCCAGGGTCGCCGCCGCATCGCCGAGCGCTTCCGACAACGGCGCCTCGATGGTCTTCTCGCGCATCGCCCGTATGTCGGCCAGCCCCATGCCGTACGCGGAGAGTACGCCAGCGTACGGATGGATATGTACGCGCTTCATGCCGAGCGCGTCGGCGACCAGGCAGGCATGCTGGCCGCCGGCACCGCCGAAGCAGACCAGGGTGTAGGTGGTGACGTCGTGGCCGCGCTCGATCGACACCCGCTTGATGGCGTTGGCCATGTTGTCGACGGCGATCCGCAGGAACCCGTCCGCCACCTCGACCGCGCTGCGCCGGTCGCCGGTGGCCGATTGGATGCAGTCGGCGAGGTCGGCGAACCCTCGGCATACGGCCTCGGCGTCGAGCGGCCGGTCGGCTGCCGGCCCGAACACCTGCGGGAAGAAGGCCGGCTGCAGCTTGCCGAGCATGACGTTGCAGTCGGTGACGGTGAGCGGGCCGCCGCGCCGATAGCAGGCCGGCCCCGGATCGGCACCGGCGCTGTCCGGCCCGACCCGGTACTTCGCGCCGTCGAAATGCAGGATCGACCCGCCGCCGGCGGCGACGGTGTGGATCAGCATCATCGGCGCCCGCATGCGCACGCCGGCGACATGGGTCTCGAAGGCGCGCTCGAACTCGCCGGCATAGTGGGTGACGTCGGTCGAGGTGCCGCCCATGTCGAAGCCGATGATATGGTCGAAGCCGGCCATGGCGGCGACCCGGGCGGCGCCGACGATGCCGCCGGCCGGACCGGACAGGATGCTGTCCTTGCCCTGGAAGAGCCGGGCGTCGGTAAGGCCGCCATTCGACTGCATGAACATCAGCCGCACGCCGCCCAGCTCGGACGCCACCTGGTCGACGTAGCGGCGCAGGATCGGCGACAGATAGGCGTCGACCACGGCGGTGTCGCCGCGGCCGACCAGCTTGATCAGCGGGCTGACCTGGTGCGAGGCGGAGATCTGGGTGAAGCCGGTCCGGCGCGCCAGATCGGCCACCGCCGCTTCGTGCGCCGGGTAGCGGTAACCGTGCATGAAGACGATGGCGACGGCACGGATACCGTCGGCATGGGCCGCTTCCAGCCCGGCGCGCGCCGCCGCCAGCCCGACCGGCGCCAACTCCTCGCCCTCGGCCGTCACCCGGCCGGGCACCTCGACGACCCGCTCGTAGAGCAGTTCGGGCAGCCGGATGTTCCGGTCGAACAGGCGCGGCCGGGCCTGATAGGCGATGCGCAGGGCGTCGCCGAAGCCCTCGGTGATCAGCAGTAGGGTGCGGTCGCCCTTGCGCTCCAGCAGGGCGTTGGTGGCCACCGTGGTGCCCATCTTGACCGCCTCGATCCGGTCGGCCGGGATCGGCTGGCCGGGGGCGATGCCGAGCAGGTCGCGGATGCCCTGGATGGCGGCGTCGCGATAGCGCTCCGGGTTCTCCGACAGCAGCTTGTGGGTGACCAGCGCGCCGTCGGGGCGCCGCGCAACGTGGTCGGTGAAGGTGCCGCCACGGTCGATCCAGAACTGCCAGCGGCCGGCGGCGCCGCCCATCTGCCCGTCGCGATCCGCCTGCATGCCGTCCCC
>JABDIP010000076.1 GCA_013003675.1 Inquilinus sp. | reverse complement strand
GCGATCAACCGGAGCGGCTGATAGGAGACGACAATCCGGGCAATGCCGAGCCCCTCGCCCCAGGCGATCTGCACATCGGCGATCTCGGCCCGGCCAAGACCGAGCGAGCGCACCGTCAACGCCGTCGCCGGCACACCGCGCCGCTGCAACGCGTCGAGCGCCCAGCGCCCGGCCAGAGCCGGGCCGGCGAACCACCAGGCCAGCGAGGCGGCCAGAACCATCGTCGCCGCGGCAAGCGCGATGCCGACCGATACTCGTTTTGCGCTAACAGTCATCTGGATTGAGCGGGGATTTCGGGCGCGAACACGCTAGCATGGCGGTGGCGGCCGCACACGCCCCCTTACCTCGCGGCGGCGGCCGGACTATGTTGATCGGGAAAGGGGAGGCATCGATGAACAATCCCGAAATCGCCGACCTGTTGATCGTCGGCGGCGGCATCAACGGCGCCGGCATCGCGCGCGACGCCGCCGGCCGCGGCCTCAAGGTCGTGCTCTGCGAACAGGGCGATCTGGGCGGTGCGACCTCCTCCGCCTCGTCGAAGCTGATCCACGGCGGCCTGCGCTACCTGGAGTATTACGAATTCCGGCTGGTACGCGAATCGCTTGCGGAACGCGAGACACTGCTCCGCACGGCGCCGCATATCGTCTGGCCACTGCGCTTCCTACTGCCGCACAACGAGTTGCTGCGCCCGGCCTGGATGGTCCGCCTCGGCCTGTTCCTCTACGACCATATCGGCGGCGCCCGCACCCTGCCCGGCACCCGCACCGTCGATCTGCGCCGGGACCCCCAGGGCGCGCCGCTCAAGCCCGAGTTGACCCGCGGCTTCGAATACTCCGACTGCTGGGTCGAGGACAGCCGTCTCGTCGTGTTGAATGCCATGGACGCCGCCGCCCGCGGCGCCGAGGTACTGGTCGGCACCGTCTGCACCCACGCCAAGCGGGTCGGCGCCGGCACCGGCTCGCGCTGGCAGGTGACGCTGGTCGACCAGGCGACCGGGGCCGAACGCAGCGTCACCGCGCGCATCCTGGTCAACGCCGCCGGACCGTGGGTCGATCAATTCCTGCGGACCGGCATCGGCCGCAAATCCGCGCAGAATCTGCGGCTGGTCAAGGGCAGTCATATCATCGTGCCGCGGCTCTATGACGGCGCCCACGCCTACATCCTGCAGAACGACGACAAGCGCGTCGTCTTCGCCATCCCCTACGAGCACGACTACACACTGATCGGCACGACGGAACTCGCCTACGACGGCGACCCGGGTGCGCCGGCCATCGACAAGGCGGAGATCGACTATCTCTGCACCGCGGTGAACCGCTATCTCGAAAAGCCGGTCGACCCGTCCGACGTCGTGCGGACCTATTCCGGCGTGCGCCCGCTCTTCGACGACGACGCCGAGAACCCGTCGAAGGTCACCCGCGACTATGTCCTTGAGGTCGAGACCGAGCACGGCAATACCCCGCTGCTGTCGGTCTATGGCGGCAAGATCACCACCTATCGCTGTTTGGCGGAGGAGGCGCTGGAGAAGCTGGAACCGCATCTGCGCGGCCTGGCGCCGTGCTGGACCGACACCGCGCCGCTGCCGGGCGGCGATCTCGGTCCCGGCGGGTTCGAGGGTCTCCTCGCCGAACTGCGCCAGCGGCACCCCTATTTGCCCGAGGCGCTCGCCACCCGCTATGCCCGCCTCTATGGCAGCCTCAGCGGCCACATCCTGGAGGGGGTGGCGAGCCTCGCCGATCTCGGCGAGGAGTTCGGCGCCGGGCTCTACGAGCGCGAGGCCGCCTATCTGGTCGAGCACGAATGGGCCCGCACCGCCGACGACATTCTCTGGCGCCGCACCAAGCTCGACTTGGTCATGCCCGGAGCCGGCCGCGAGCGGCTCGAAGCGTGGCTTGCCGAGCGCGCGGCTCCCGAGGAGTCGGCGCTCGCCAGTGCCGGCTGACGGACGGCGGCGCGACCAGCCGATGAGGTGCCGTTTCGCCGGCGTCTTGGCGCTGGTCGCCGCCCTGTTCGCCATCGCGCTCGCGGCGCCCCCGGCGGCCGCCCAGCGCGTTGCGCTGGTCGTCGGCAACGGCGCCTATACGCACACCCCGGCCTTGCCCAACGCCGCCAATGACGGTCGTGCCATGGCGGCCGCGTTGCGTGGCCTCGGATTCGAGGTGATCGAGGGCATCGACCTCGACCGCCGCGCCATGGAGGACCGGTTGCGCGCCTTCGCCCGCGCCGTGCGCGGCGGCGAGGTCGGCCTGTTCTTCTATGCCGGGCACGGGCTGCAGGTCGACGGCCGCAACTACCTGCTGCCGGTCGATGCCCGGTTGGAGGACGAGTCCGATCTCGCCTTCGAGACGCTGGCCCTCGATTTCGTCCTCGACCAGCTCGATCGCAGCGTCGGCACCGGGCTGGTCTTCCTCGACGCCTGCCGCGACAATCCGCTCAGCCGGTCGCTCGCCCGGGGCATGAGCGCCACCCGCTCCGCCGCCATCGGCCGCGGTCTCGCCCGCATCGACGGCGGCATCGGCACGCTGATCGCCTATGCCACTGAGCCGGACGCGGTGGCGCTCGACGGCGACGGCCCGAACAGTCCCTTCACAACCGCGCTGCTGCGCCATATCGGCGCGCCGGGGTTGGAGGTGCGGCAGATGCTGACCCGCGTCCGGCAGGACGTGATCGAGCAGACCCGCCGGCAACAGGTGCCGTGGGACCATTCCTCGCTGACCGATGCCTTCTATTTCAAGCCGGCGGCAGCGCCTGCGACGGCGCCAGCCACCGCTGCCACGGCCGGGGGCGGCGGCGCCGAGCTGAGGCTGTGGGACGCCGCCCAATCGGTGGCGCCGCCGGATCGTCGGATCGAGGCGCTGGAACTCTATCTGGAGACCTATCCGCAAGGCCGGTTCGCCGCCATGGCCGGGGTCCAGATCGCCGCCGCCCGCCAGCAACTGGCCGGCACGGCCGAACGCGGGCTCGCCGTGCAGGCGGTGACGCCCGAACCGGAGATCGCGGCCGCGCCCGATCCGGCGGCGGTCGAGACCGCGATCGGCCTCTCCCGCGATCAGCGCCGGCTGGCCCAGCGGGCGC
>JABDIP010000066.1 GCA_013003675.1 Inquilinus sp. | reverse complement strand
GGTCTATGCGGTGTTCGTGGCGTTTCTGGTCGCCAATCTGGTGATGATCCCGATCGGGCTGTCGGCGATCAAGCTGTCCGGCTATGTGTTGCGAATTCCCGGACGGGTGTTGATGCCGATCATCCTGGCGTTCTGCATCGTCGGCTCGTTCGCGGTCAACAACACAGTCTTCGCGATCTGGGTGATGCTGGTGCTGGGCGTGCTGGCCTTCCTGATGGAGGAGAACGGCTTCCCGATCGCGCCGGCGATCCTGGGCATCGTGCTGGGCCGGATGGTCGAGGACAATTTCATGGTGTCGATCATGAAGACCCAGGGCGATCTGACCGGCTTCGTCGCACGCCCGATCGCCGCCTCGCTGGCGGCGCTGACCCTGGCGATCTGGGCCTATCTGGCGGTCCGCGCGATCCGCGATGCCGCCGGCCCGCCCGCCGGGCCGACCGAAGGCGGTTAACCCCGCCGAAGGGATCGAGCGACTAGGGTGCGGCGCCCGACCCCTCCTTCGACCTGCCTGGACGCGCCGTCATGCTCGACTCCCTCCAGCCGGCCCTCATCGACCTGGCTCCGACCCTCGTCATCATCATCGTCGTCGGCTTCGTCATCCGGCGGATTACCGGCGGCAACAACCCCGGCAGCCTGAAGGGCAAGTGGCCTTTCATCGCCGGCATGGTGGTCGCCGGCATCGCCGCCGGCCTCGTGATTCAGATCGGAATCCTGCGGCTGACCGCGCCGGATGTCGACGACATCATCGCCCGCGATTCGGTCCTGCCGACCATCCTGGAAGCCTTTCCGGATCAGGAGCCGGGTATCCGCGACCGGCTCGAACATGCCGCGGTCCGCGGCGACGCGGCGATCGGACGCGAGGTCGCGGCGATCGGGCGCGATATCGGCGCCACGCTGCTGCCGCGCACCATCGGATCGGCCTCCGACGAGGCCGTGCTCGGCTTCGTCGACGCCTTTGTCGTCAGCGCGGAAGAGGCGTCGGCGCAGGGCGGCGCGGCCTGCCTGTCCTACATCACCGGTGGTGCGGCCGGCGGGCCGATGCCGTCATTCTCGCCGGCCGTCAGGGACGCGACCAGCACGGCGGTCATGCGGGTGATCGTCGAGGGCGCGGCGGGCAAGCCGAAACGCGCGCTGGGCGATGCCGACTTCTCCATGCTGATCGACGTCGCGGTCGACGAAGCATACGACCTGGCCGCAGACCGGGAACTGGACTTCGACGCCTATGCCGATCTGGCGGCGGTCGCCGATGAAGAGACCAGGATGCGGGTCTGCTGGACGGCGCTCTATTTGCACCGGGCCATCCAGGAGATGCCCATGGCGCAGGGGGCGTCGCTGTACCGCGCCTTGATGGCCGCCCAATAGCCCGCCGGGAACCGGCTCGGCGGCGGAACGCCCGTCACTCCTCCAGCACCGACAGCAGCACGCTCTCGATCAAGGCGCCGCGCAGATCGTTGAACTGGCCGCCGCCGGCGCGGGCCAGTTGCTCGAAGAACTCGCGATCCCCCTCGCCGAACTCGCGCCATGCCTGGGTCGGCACGAACAGGGTCGAGATGCTCTGACGATTGCTGGCGGCGGAGAACCGCCGGGCGAGGCCGAGAGCATAGGCCTGTTGCGGCCGGTGGGCGGCGGCATCGCCGATGACGATGATCGTCTGCTTGGCGCCGGTCCGGAACGGCATCGCCAGGGCCTCGGCGAGGCCCCGGTCGAGATCCTCGTGCACGCTGGTGCCGCCGACCCTGGAGACCTGCAGCCGGGCGACGAAGTCCTGAACACGGAAGAAGCCGCTGTCGGTTGCCGTCAGCGGCAGCGCCTGGGTCACCCAGCCGCCGAGTTCGCGGTCGCGATAGGCGACGACGCCGACCCTGAGCGACGGCACCAGCCGCTCCAGGATACGGACGATGCCCTCCATCGAATCGGTCAGTTCGCGCAGCACGCCGGCCATGCTGGCGGTGGTATCGACCACGAAAACCAGATCCATTTCCTTGATCACGCGCAGCTCGATCCGCGATTCCAGCTCGGCGACGCGACGGTTGTCGTCGCCGGCCCGGCCATCGACCGCATCGGCCTCCTGGATCAGGGCAAGGGCGGCGGCCCTCAGTTCGGCGGCGGCGGCACGGATCGCCTCGGCTTCGGCCATGACGTCCTCGGCCGCGGCGGCGTCGGCGGCAGCAACGCGCTCGATTTCCTCGGCTTCCGCGGTCTCCGTCTCGGTCGCCTCGCGGATGTCGTCGATCGCGGCGTTGGCGTCGGCGGTCATCCGGTAATACGGCATCATGATCACCACCAGCAGAACGAAGGTGCCGGTCGCCATCGCCAGCACGTCGAGCGCCGACAGGGTGAAGATCGAGACCTCGCGGTTCGGCCGCTTCATCGCTGCAGGATCAGATCGGCGCTTCGTCGCCGAGTCGCGACAGGGTCAGGGTGACCCGGCCGAGGGTCAGGGTATCGCCGTCTTCCAGCGATTCCGGTTCGAACGGGGCCAGCAGCCGATCCTCGACATAGGAATCGTTGAGCGCGTGCACATCCTCGACGAACAGCCCGCCGGCCGCGCGGCCGATGCGCAGGTGACGCCGCGACACCGACGGGTCGTCGATCACCAGATCGCAGAGCGCCGGATGGCGTCCGACCGTGACGCCGAGATAGATCGAGGCCAATTGGGTCTCGCCGATCAGCAGGCGGATCGACCGGCCGGCGCCATCGGAACCGTCCAGTCGCCAGCCGCTCTCCAATTCACCGATGTCCGTCATCGTCCGCTCCTCACGAAGCGGGGTCGAGAATGGACAGCAGCACGCTTTCCATCATCCGCCCCTCATGATCGATAAAGTCGCCACCGCCGGTTTCGGCCAAGCCCTTAAAGAAGCGGTTCCCGTCCGGGCGATTTCCGGTGTAGATCGCCGAGACCGCCCAGCGCAGGCCGGTAGCGGCGGTGCGGCGACGAAAACGCTCCGCTTCGGCGAAAATGCCGCGCCACCGTTCCGGCCGATCCGGAGCGTCGCCGATCAGCACGACACGCCCCTGTGCATCGCCCCGCCACGCCATGGAGTATGCCTCGTCGAGCGCCCGGCCGACCGCCTCCGGCCTGTCGCCGCCGCCACGCGCCTGCAGCTTCTCCACGAAGGTCAGGATGTGGGCGAGGTTGTCGCCCTCCATCGGGGTCAGCGGGAAGGGCCGCGTTACGTAGTCGTCGCCGACGTCGCGATAGGCGACGAAGCCGACATTCAGCGTCGGCGCCAGCCGGTGCAGCACGCGGATGATGCCGAGCAGGTTGGTCTGCACGTCGGCGATCTCCCGACGCATGCTCGATGTCGTATCCATGACGAAGACGAGGTCGAGGTCGGGTATGGCGATCGCCTCCAACTCGTCCTCCAGGGAGGCGGTCTGCTCGCCGATTTCGTGGGATCGCGCCATCGCCTCGGTCAGCCGGGATTCCGCCTCGGCCTTGGACGCCTCCGCCTCTTGTACCTCGTCGATCGCGCGGGTGCGCAGGGCCTCAGCCGCCGCCCGCGCCTCTTCCGCCTCGTTGGCGAGCCGCCGCGCCTCGCTGAGCGCGAGGCCGGCCGCCTGCTGCTCGGCCTCGGCACCGGCCAGGTCGGCCTCGATCGACGGTGCCTTGAGGTAGAACGGGAACAGCAGGACCGCCATCAGCACGAAGACGCCGAGCGCCGAGGCGAACAGGTCGAGCGCCGAGATGCTGAGCAGGTCCAGGGTGCGTTGCCGCCGCGCCAGCATGCCCGGTCATTCCTCGTAGAGCCGGTTGATCAGATTATCGAGGCAGTACTGGCCGACGGCGTTGAGCGCCCCCTCCTCGCGGGCCTGCACGATGTGCTGGATCAGCACCAGCACCGCCGCCATCACCAGCGCCAGCAGCGTCGTGTTGAAAGCGACGGCCAGGCGCTTGGTCAGTTCGGCCAGAAGGGTCGGGTCCTGAACGTCGACTTGGCCGGCGAAGGCGAGCGCCAACGAGATGCCGATCACCGTGCCGATGAAGCCCAGCGTCGGAATCGCCCACACCACATAGCGGACCATGCTGTAGCGCAGGTCGATTTCGTGCAGGTAGAGTTCCAGGCTGGAGTTGAGCAGGGAACTCGCCTGGTCGATCGACCGGCTGGTGCGGAATTGAAGGATGACCCGCTGGATGACACGCGGCAGGAACGCGCCATCCGAATCGGCCGACTTCCGCCGGGCAACGGCATAGATTCGGCGAAGTTCCGGCGCCTGCAGGATCGTCGTCTCGTCCTCCGGCAGATAGCCGAGGCGAAGCTGCGCGCGCTCCGACCGGGCGGCCCGCCCGCGGACGAACAGCTCGCCGAGCCCGACCGCGAACACGACCCACATGGCGTTCTGCACGGTCGCCGGATAGGTGCCGCGTTCGAGATCGAGTAGCAGTACCGCCGCGCCGGTCGGCAGGACAAGCTGCAGAACGACGATCGTCAGCACGGCCAGGACCAGGCTGGCGACGATCACGACCGGATGGCTGAGCCGCCGGCGGCCTGGCGGCGCCTCGGTCTCGTCGGCCTTGAGTGTTGCCTCGGTCATCCGCGTCACAGCCTCTTCGGAATGATCTCGCCGGTCTCGGGGTCGCGCTCGACCCTGCCGCGCGGCGGCTCGGCACCACCGCCGCGGCGACCGCCGCCGAGCCCCTCGTGGCGCCAGCGACCGCCGCCTTGCGCCTCGGTCGACCGGTCGAGCCGGTCGCCGAGCAGGGTCGCCGCGGTACAGCGAAACTCGCCGACGCGCAGCGGCTCCTCGGCCCCGATGAAATCCTGCCGGACCCGCTCCCAACGATCGTCGCTGCCCTCGGCCAGCCGCCAGGTGCCGGCCTCCGACCCGCAATCGGTCAGATACAGCCGGCCATCGCCGGTGACCACGATTTCGGCATGACGACGGGCGACCGAACCGTCGGCCAAAACCACATCCGCGTAGGGGCTGCGCCCGACGACGTAGCTTCGCCTCATCGGTGAGCCCTCCAACCGCTCCGGCCGTTCCGGTCGCTCATTCGGTCGCCGCCGCCTCGTCGAGTGGATCCGGTGCGGCGGCGGGAGGTTCGACACGGACATCGGTGCGTATCTGCGGCTCGCGATTGCCGGCCAGAACGTCGCCGTCGCGCTCGATTTCGGCGCCGATCGCGACGGCGATGCCGTAACCGGCATTGCCTTCGATCCGGTTCCCCTGCAGCGCCGCGGTGCCGCCTTCCAGGACCAGGATGCCGTGCTCGGCGCCGTCCAGCACGGTGTTGGAGATCAGCACCGGCGCGGCGCCCGCGCCGACCACGATCCCGGAGAACCGACTGCCGACAATGGTGTTGCCCTGGTATTGGCCGCGCCCGCCCCCGTGCACGAACAGCCCGGCTTGGCCGGCCCCTTCGATCCGGTTGCCGGACAGGTCCGGCGCCGATTTGCCGCGCACCTCGATGCCCGAAGCGGCGGCGCCTGTGATCGTGTTGCCGACCGCCCGTCCCGAACTGCCGTCGTAGAGGAGCCCCGCCTGGCCGGCGGTCTCGATGCGGTTGCCTTCGAGCAACGGGGCGGCACCGGCGCGGACGACGATGCCGGGCCCGTCCTCGGCGGCCAGATCGGCATCGGCCAGCCGGCCGGTGCTGCCGGCCTCGATCAGCACCGCCGGGGCGCCCGACGTCGAGACGCTAATGCCGGTCGCGCTGGGACTGCCGGCGCCGAAATGCAATCCGGGCGCCGCTAAAGAC
>JABDIP010000064.1 GCA_013003675.1 Inquilinus sp. | reverse complement strand
CCGTCTGGGTGACGTTGATATGGACCTCGATCGCCCCGTTGAATCGGCCATCCTGCATGACGGGCGTATAGGCCTGGGCGATCACCGAGCCGGGGCGCAGATCGAGGTCGATCGGCAGCGTCGTGCCGGAAACGGAAGTCTCCGCACCGCCATGGCGATCGGGTTCCAGCCCGATGAACTCGTTCTCGTTTTCCTGGAGTCGAACGAAGGTCTCCCCGTTGAGCACGAGTTCGGAGAAATAGGTGTTGACGTCGCGCTGCCCGACCTCGGCGCGGTTGGAAGACAGAACGATGAAACCGGCCCGGTTGAAGAAGCGGTACTGGAGGACATGCTCGGCCTCCGCCATCAACGCGATGATCTCCTGATCCTCCGGCGCGACCCGGCCATAGAGAAGGATGCGGTTGATGTCCTGCAACCGAACCTCGACGAAACGCGCCCAGTTGAAGACCTCGTCCTCGGCCTGCTGCTGGATCATGTAGCGTTCCATCTGGCGGGCGCCGAACCAGCTACCGCCCAGCATGAAGGCGGCGATCAGACAAAGCAGATAAACGAGCCGGCGATCGCGGCTTTCAAGTCGTCCCTGCATCACCTTGCGTCCCTTCCGGCCTTGCAAACGGCCCTTGGTTGGGGCTCGCGGCACGCCGCGGCCCGTGTCCTGCCCCCATGACGCGGAAACTCATTCCCGGACTACTCGTTATCCGTGCAAATGGTAAAATTTGAGTTAAATTTCGCCGGCGCCGGAAAGCGCGAGCGCATCAATAAATTGTGATTAGTCTTCGAAGCACTCGGAAATATTTGCGACGGACGATCCGGCCGGACGGTCAATCGCAGGACGCCGAAACGGAGCCCTGGCCGTCGAGGATCTGGAGATCGAAGACCACCAGCTGGGCGATCGGCTGCGGCCAGCGCTCGAACGCCCAACCGCCCGGGGCGACCGGACAGGTGCTCTGGTAGACGAACTCCGAGGTCCCGGGCTGGTTCGCAGCCAGCCTGAATTTCACCGGCCGCGACAACGGATTCTCGAAGCTGAAGATCATTTCGTTGCCGGCGACCGAGACCACCTGCTCGAGGCTCAGCGTCAAGGTGCGGTCCAAATCGGCGACCGCCTCCACATAGTGGAGGTCGAGGAACCGGTCGCCGGTGTCGCTGGCTTCGACAGAAACCGATTCACCGGCCAGCACATTCACCACGCCGTCCAGCACATAGGGCCGGCGCGGCAGTTCGCCCTCCAGGACCGTGCCGTCGCCAGCCGCAAGGCGGACAGTGACCGGCCCGCGGCAGGCGACCCTGTCGCAGAGGCTCTCCCGCCCGCTCGGCGGGTCGCCACTCTCGGCGGCGCCGGCATCCGCCGAACCGGCGACGACCAAAACGGCCACGAGGGAATGGAAAAGCGCGCGCATCACTACCTGCCTGCAACCGTGCCCGGCCTATCCTGGCCGGTGGCGATACCCTAGCAGACGGGCGGGCGCCGGCCAAAGCTCCGATCGTGGCGCCGGCTGGCGCCCTCGCCTATCATCGAGGCGATGACAAATCCCCCGGAACCGGCGCACGGCATCCACCGGCTCGACGAGGCCCGGCTGGTCGATTGGCTGGCCCGGTCCCTGCCCGGTTTCGCGCCGCCCCTGACGATCCGGCGGTTCGAAGGCGGCCAATCGAACCCGACCTACCTGCTGGAGTCCGGCGCCGGCCGCCACGTCCTGCGCAAGAAACCGCCGGGCGCGTTGCTGCCCTCGGCCCACCTCATCGAACGGGAATACCGGGTGATGGCGGCGCTCGCCGGCAGCGCCGTACCGGTGCCGCGCATGCGCCTGCTCTGCGAGGACACCGCGGTCATCGGCACCGCCTTCTACATCATGGACCACATCGACGGCCGGGTCTTTCGCGACCCGGGACTGGCCGGCCACAGCCCCAAAGAGCGCGCGGCGCTGTACGACGCGATGAACGCGACGCTGGCTCGGCTGCACGCGGTCGACTGGCGGGCCGCCGGGCTGTCCGATTTCGGCAAGCCGGTGAACTACCTGGGCCGGCAGATCGACCGCTGGAGCCGGCAGTATCGCGCCTCGCAGACCGAAGAGATCGCCGCCATGGAGCGGCTGACCGACTGGCTGCCGGCGCACCTGCCGGCGGCCGAGGAGGTCGCCATCGCCCATGGCGACTATCGGCTGGAGAACCTGATCTTCCACCCGACCGAACCGGTGGTGCTGGCGGTGCTCGACTGGGAGCTGTCGACCCTCGGCCACCCGCTCGCCGACCTCGCCTACAACTGCATGACCTATCGCTTTCCGGCCGAGGGGCTGGCCTTTCCCGGGCTCGGCGGGCTCGACCTCGCGGCGCTGGGCATCCCGGCCGAGGCCGACACCGTCGCCGCCTATTGCGAACGGACAGGCCGCGACGGCATCCCCGACTGGTCGTTCTTCCTGGCCTTCTCGCTGTTCCGCATGGCCGCCATCCTGCAAGGTGTCTACGCCCGCGCCCTGCAGGGCAACGCCGCTTCGGAGAAGGCGGCGCAGATGGGCGGCATGCCGGCCCTGTTGGCGGAGATCGCGTGGGGGATTGCGGAGGGCGCATAGGCGGAGTCGGCGGACCGAACACCCCTCACCCTCCCACGACTTCGCCGCGGGCGCGTCAGCGTCGGGAGGGTGAGGGGTCAGGCCGGTTCCACCGGGCTCCGCCTCAGCCGCTTGTGTCCTGCTTCCGCAACTCCAGCTTGGCGATGGCCTCCAGATGCACCTCGTCGGGGCCGTCGGCGAGGCGCAGGGTGCGGGCCAGGGCGTAACCAGCGGCGAGGCCGAAATCGTCGCTGAGGCCGGCGGCGCCGTGGGCCTGGATCGCCCGGTCGATCACCGCCAGCGCCATGTTCGGCGCCACCACCTTGATCATGGCGATCTCCGTCCGCGCCTCCTTGTTGCCGACCGCGTCCATGCGTTCCGCCGCGTTCAGGGTCAACAGACGGGCCTGATC
>JABDIP010000063.1 GCA_013003675.1 Inquilinus sp. | reverse complement strand
GCGACAATAGCGGCCGCCAGGGTCGACAAAGGTGGTCAGCGGCATGATCTCGGCGCTGCCGCCGACCGCCGCGACGGTTTGCAGATGCCCGCTGGGCAGCGATTCGAGCAATCCGTTCACCCCATCGCCATGCGCCGCCACCGTGCCGATGACCCAGCGTTCGGGAGAGCCCACGGCGTCGTCGCCGACGAGATTCGACAGGCCGAAGCCGCTGACAAGGCCGAGGACCAGCGTGATCGATGCGGCGAGCGCCAGCCCGGCGAGACCGCCGCCGACAGCGACGCGACGGCGCGGCGCCGCCGCCGGTGCGGTGCCGGCAATCGTCTCGATCAGGTGGCCCGGCACCGGTTCACGAACGATGTCGTCGAATGCGGCCCGCGACAATTCGGCGGTCTCGAGGAACATGCGCAGCGTCTCCTGCGCCTGTCGGTCGCCTTCGAGGGCGCGCTCGACAGCCTCGGCGTCTTCGCCGATCAGTTCTCCGTCGGCATAGGCGACCAGGATTTCGTCGGATAGCTGTGTCATGGAACGATCCTCAGTCATTGGTGTGCCGGCCGGGCAAAGGCGACCACCTTCGATTCGTGCATCAATTCGTGAAGGCGCCGCCGGGCCCGGGCCAAGCGGCTCATGATCGTACCGACCGGAATATCCAGCACGTCCGCCGCCTCGCGGTACGACAGGCCGTCGATCGACACCAGCACCAGGACGGCGCGCTGATCGTCGGGCAGCTTCTGCATCGCGTCGCGGACACGCTTCAGGGTCAGGCGCACCTCGGTCACCTTGCGGCCGTCCTCACCGACGATCGCATGCGCGGCTTCCGGCAGAGGATCCTCGCCGCGAACGCGTCTGGCCCGCAGGCGATCGATCCAGGTGGTCTGCACGATACGAAACATCCAGCTGTCCAGTCGCGTTCCCGGCTGCCATTGATGCAGACGCCCAAGGGCGCGCTCGCAGGCTGCCTGCACCAGGTCGTCCCCCTCGTCCCGCGAGCCGGTCAGCGAATACGCGAACCGCCGCAACCGGGGCAGGAGGGCGACGATTTGTTGCGCCCTGTCTTCGAACATCGTCTTCACGTCACTCTTCGAATTGAAAACGGCTGAGAGCAGACCTTATTCCATGGACCGTGCCACATTGTCGCAGGAAGAGGCCCGCACCCCGTCACTGGTCAGACTATCGGGCCACCGCCCGTTAAGGATAGGTAAAGGTAACCGTGGAATGCTGGCGCCGACGGCCGATCGGTCGCCGGTCGCGACGTGGGAAGGGTTCATGGGACCATTGACGACGCTGAAGCGTTGGTCGGTACTTCTCGGCCTTGCTGGTTTGCTCTCGATTGCGCCCGCTGTCCTGTCGGATGGCGGCCTTCTCGATTCCGGTGTCGCCCGGGCCGACGACGACGACGATGACGATCGCTCGAGAAGTTCAGGCGACTCATCGGGGTCCGCCGGGACATCGTCTACCGGTGGACGTGGAAGCGGTGGAGGCTGGAGCGGTGGAGGCTGGAGCGGTGGTGGCAGGAGCGGCGGCGGCTCGACGAGTGGCGGCTCGACCGGCGGTAGCGCGTCGGCCGGCGCGGGTTCGGGCGGCAGCGGTGCCAGGGAGTCGTCCGACCGGTCTTCGGACGATTCGTCGAGGGGCGCGTCCGGCCGGCGAATCTGGAATAAGCCCACATCGGCCGCGTTGGGCGGTCTGGCGGGCGACGACAATCTGGTTCCCTACAACACCGGAAGCTGGTGGCAGCTGCCCAACGCGCATGCGGTGCGCGACGAGATTCTCGCCTACGACGTCCCGGTCGCCGCCCTTGGCGAGCTCGAGGCGGCGGGCTTCAAGCTTCTGGAACAACGGGTCCTCGGCGGGCTCGGATTCGCCCTGAGCCGTCTTCGCGTCCCCTCGGGCCGGTCGTTGCGCTCGGCATTGTCCGCGGCCGGCGCCATCGCGCCCGGCGTCGTCTTCGAGCCGAACCTGGTCTATGAAACGGCAAGCCGCCCGGGGCCGGAGAACTGCACGGCCGATGGCTGCTACGGGCGGCGTCTGCTCGGCTGGCAGGCGGTACCGGAAACCTGTGGCTCGGGTATCCGTATCGGCATGACCGACACCGCGATCGATCCGGATCATCCGGCGTTGCGCGGACGGGCGGTGCGCACCGAAAACTTCGATCCGCTCGGCGAAGGCTCGTTGCCCGATCACGGCACGGCGGTCGCCGGGCTGCTGGTCGGCGATCCGGCGGCCGGATTTCCCGGCATGCTTCCGGGCGCGGGGCTGTTCGCGGCCGATGTCTTCCACACCAACGAGTCCGGCGAGAGCTACTCGACGCTGGCCAGCCTGATCGAGGGTTTCGAGTGGCTGGTCGGTGAGGAGGTCTCGGTCATCAATGTCAGCATGACCGGTCCGCCCAGCACCGTGCTGGAAATGGCGGTGGACCGCCTGGACGATCATGGCATCGTGCTCGTCGCCGCCGCCGGCAACGGTGGCCCGTCCGCGCGGCCGGCTTTCCCTGCCGCCTATGGCGACGTGATATCGGTCACCGCCGTCGACGCCGAGATGCGGCCCTATCGTATGGCCAATCGCGGTCCCTATATCGCGTTTGCCTCGCCCGGGGTCGGGATCTGGTCGGCCGATGCCGCCGGCGCCGGCCAGCATCGCACGGGTACCTCTTTTGCCGCCGCTCACGCCGCGGCGGTCATCGCCGATGTCATCGAACGCGAAGGGGACGATCCCATTCACGAAGCTATCGCCGCGTTACAGAGCAGCGCCCACGATCTTGGCGCGCCGGGCAAGGATCCGATCTTCGGCTGGGGCCTCATCCAGGGTGTGCCGAGCTGCCAGCGCTAGACGGCGTCTCCATTCAGCCTGTCGTACGGCGCCCTCCGGGGCGCCGTTTTTTTTCGGGAATAGAATCGGCCCCCCGAACGTTGTCCCGCTAAACCGAGGCTGAGCCCGGTCAATTGAGCCAAACGGGCGAGGGTGGCGGCGATCCAGGTGGGGGTCCTGAGACGCCGCGCACCACCGCGCCCCGAGAGGTGGAGCAGCCACCCTCGCCCGTGCGGCGCAATTGCCAGGAGCCGCCTCGAAGGGCCCGGAGAACCGGGCTCGTGGGGAAGAGCGGAACAGCTCTTTCCGGTCGCCGCGCTAGGGCTAGCGGTCTGATGCGGTCGATCGGAGACGGTTCGGGTTCGACGCCGAATGAAATCCTGGCTGGCGCCGGATCAGGCAGATTGGGGGGCGGAACGGGCCCGGTCGCACCAGATGCGGC
>JABDIP010000061.1 GCA_013003675.1 Inquilinus sp. | reverse complement strand
AGCGAGCGGTTCAGCCGCGAGCCGACCATCCGCGCGCCATCGGTCCACAGCACGTTGAGCGAGATCTTCCGGTCCGGGTCGATCTCCCTTGACCAGGCGATCACCTGCTCAAGGGCTTCACGCAGGGTCTCCAGCAGGGAGCGCCCGGGCTCCCGCTGCCAGAGGGTCATCACATAGCGGAACACATGCTCGCTGTCGGTGGTGCCCTCGATCTCGTTCCGGTGCAGAGGGTCGAGCGCCTCGAGCAGCCGGTGCCGTACCTGCTCGAAGTTCGGCACGGTGCCGTTGTGCGCGAACAGCCAGACGCCGTGGACGAAGGGATGCGTGTTCTCGAGTCCCGGGGATCCCACGGTGGCCCGGCGGACATGGGCGATCACGGTCTTGGCGTAGACCCGGGCGGCGGTCTTCCGGAAGTGCTCGCCGTGATAGGCCGCCCAGGCCTGCTTCTCGACGAAGGGCACGCCGTCGGGGTGTTCCGCCACCCCCCAGCCGTGCCCATGGGTCAGCCCCTCCTGGTCGAGGCGGCTCTGCTCCATGAGCGCGTTCTGGGCATGGACCAGGCTGCACTCGACCCTGGTCGGCTCGTTGGCTCGAAATCCGTAAAGGCGGCACATGGCGACTGACTGCTTCCTGACGTTCTGCCGATCGGGCGGCGCCGGCCCGTCCCCTCAAGCGCCACGGTCGAAGCAATCGTATCAGCCGGGCACCGAGATCGCGAGAAACGGGGAGCCGCCGTCCGTGTTTCTAGTCGACAGCGGGGAAGATCGTAACAGAAGAGCGACACCCGCACGGCATGAAACGCGCTCACCGTGAGGCGTCGTTCGCCTCTCGTGTGACTGTCAGCCTGTCCGTCACCGACCGTGTACTGGCCGCAGCATCCGTCGCGTCACGGCCGACAACCATGACCTGGTAGCCGTTGCCGTGCTCGACCCATGACGGGGAGAGGACGACGACCCCGGTGTCGGTCGAACCCGGGCGATACAGATCCTCTCCGATCCGCGACAGAAACTCGGACAAACCCTGCCCCGGCCCATCCAGGTCGGCGCGCTCGGCGACGATGAAGGGGTGCCGCGCCCAATCGCCGGTCAGCCGGTTCGCCAGGGTCATGGGGATCGACACGCCGCCCCAACGGCCGTTGCATTCGATCCAGTGCAGGCGCGCATCGGCCAGGCTCTGGCCGATCAGGATCGCATCGAAACTGCACCGTCCGAAATAGCCGAGAAGTTGGAACAGCGTCCCCAGCCGGGCTGCCTCGTCGGCGATGCGCTGTCGCCAGCCCTGCGGCAGGCCGCTTGGCCCGGCGCCGACGAAGGTGCCGGCCGGACCGGCGAGGATCTGCTCGAATATGCCCTCCACCAGCGGGCCGCCGTGCTGGCGGTGGGGTATCCACAAATGGACGGACGGGCTCGTCAGCACCGGCTGCTCCCACGCGGTGACGATCAGCGGGTAGGCGCCCTGCCAACCGACCCGGCGAAGTACGGCCAATACGTGACGGCACAACGCGCCGGCGGAGTGACGTGCCATCTCGGCGGGGTCGAGCAATACCGTGCCGAGGGCGCTGGCACTGTCGGTGACCTTCACGGCGATCGCGGCCTGCCGTTTGGCCAGGTTCGCGATGCGCCCGGCCAGCGCGGCGGGGCCGAACACCGCATGTGTCGGCGGCAATGCGCCACCGCCGAGCAGGGCGGCCGCGCACCGGGCGAACCAGAACTTGTCGTTGACCCGCCGGGCGAGCCGCGGCGGCGGGGCGGCCACCTTCACGGGCCTGCCCGTGCGGCCGGCAAGCGTCGCGGCGAGCCGCCAGACCCCGCCGGTTCCCATATACGGCACGATGTTCAGGCCGCCATTGAGGCGCGCATGCCGTTCCAGGCGATCCCGCACCGCCGCGTCCTCGGCGCAGCCGATGCTGAGCGGCGCGGTGCGTGTCGCCGGCCGCGGAACCAGAACCGTCACGTCGCCCAGCGCCAGCGTGTCGCGGCAGTATCGTTCGAACTCGCGATAGCGGCGCCCGCGGATCGCGACGAAGTCGCCATCGCCGGCGAGCAGCAGGGCGCGCTGCGAATACTTGGTCCCGTTTGCGCGATCGAACAGCGAGATGCCGCTGTGATCCTCCAGCACCAATCCAGGCCACGGCCCGATCCCCGTGGTCACGCCGGTGCCGAATGCGGTGGTCGAGGACATGGCCGGCTCGTCGGCGAGAATCCGGTCCGCCAGATGGGCAACGCGCCGCTGCTCGCCATGGTCGAGTTCGGTGACGTAGTGCGGAATGATCGGCAGATCGGTGGCCAAGGAACCCCGGACTCGTTCAAAGAGTTGTCGTTGCCGTGCCGTCAGGCCCGGTTGGGCCCAGTGGTCGGCGGAATGACGCAGAGACTGCGCCGAAATGGCGACGTCCGTCCAGCGCGGCCCCCGGCAAAGTGGTCTTCGAGCGCCGCGCCGACAACCTGCCCGACGCCATCGACCGCTTCGCCGCCGATCTCGGCTCCTCCTCGGCGATCGTCGCCGAGCACCTGCGCGGCGTCGAGCTATCGCCGCTGGTGGCGGTCGGCGGCGCCCCCGACAGGCCAGGTGCTGCCCAGCCACCTCGCCGCCCAGGGCTTCTACCTGCTCCGCGCCCGCACCCAAATCGGCGAAGTCTCCAGCGTGCTGCTGAATTAGGCGGGGAGGGAGGCTCGGCGGCGGCCGCGGTGGTTAGGGAATGCACTCAGGAACGCCACTTGAGCAGCGGCTCCTCATCTGTCGGCTCTGGCTGGTGCCCCGGACAAACCGGCTGAGGCGGCGCAGTCGTAGACTAGCCATAGGCGGAAATTGCTGCCTACGTGGTTCTCTAATAGGATCTATCCATGACGTCCGTATGTACCCACCTCATGTTTCAAAGCGGCAAAGCCCAAGCAGCGCTTGACCTCTACATATCTGTCTTCCCGGGCTTCACTGTCGTTTCGATCGAAAAGTATGGGCCCGACGATGACACTCCTGGCCTCATAAAGATTGCCAAGATCGATTTTGACGGGCACCCGTTGATAGTTATCGACAGTCCGATTCCTCACGGTTTTGAATTCACGCCCTCGGTGTCTTTGTTCGTCGATTTTGATGAAGCGGCTGACTTGGATCGAGCGTTCGAGAGGCTTGCAGATGGCGGTGAAGTCAAGATGCCATTGGACGACTATGGTTTCAGCCCGCGATTTGGATGGCTAACCGATGAATTTGGTGTCTCTTGGCAGCTCAATCAGCCGAAGGCTCAATGACCGCTTAGGGTCACAAGCGGGAGTGGGCACCTGACTGACGGTAGGTCCGCAGCCAGAGGGTGAGCTGACGCAGTGAGTTGGAATGCTGACATTTGGGCTCGAATGTCAGCTGGCCGTGGACAAGCGGCCGTTCTCTCATGCGGACGTCGAGGCGTGCTCATAGCCAGTTGCGGACGTTATACGAGGCTGTCCAACAGCACCTTGGCCACCTTCAGATCGGACGTGTCGACCCTATCGGTGAAGTGCCCGTAAATCGGGGCAAGCTCACCCACCCCCTCATTCAAGGATAGGCACTAGCTCGGTGCCGGGATCAGCATGTGCGCGCCAGGCCTCCCGGAGGCAGGTTGGATGTTCTATCCTCATTCACGCATACTCCGCACCGGGAACTATTCCATGATACGCGGATTCATATGGGCGGTTGTCGTTCTTTCATTCATCGCAATCGGTATCGCCTTGTTTCTGGAGAATTGGCCACCGTTTGGCGGGACTATTTCTGGGGAACGACTGAAAAGGGTGCAAGCATCCTCTCACTACCATGATGGCGAATTCGCAAATACCTTACCTCACCCTCCATTGGAATCAGGAGACGTCTGGGGTTACCTGATAGAGCAACTATTCGGCGATCAGATACGGGTTCCTCCGTCGTCTATTCCGATATCCGCCATCCCGCCTGCGTCTATGCTGGCTCCACCCGCTCCTGGATTGCGAACGATTTGGCTCGGCCATTCAAGTGTCTATATCGAACTGGATGGTCTTCGCTTGCTGGTTGATCCGGTATTTTCAGACTATGCCTCGCCTTTCCATGGCATTGGCCCGAAACGTTTTCACCCACCGCCCATCGCCATGACGGATCTTCCAAAGATCGATGCCGTAATGGTTTCGCATGATCACTATGACCACCTGGACATGCGCACGATCCAATATCTGTCATCCAGGGGAACACACTTCGTCGTTCCCCTTGGGGTTGGGGCACATCTTGACGAGTGGGACGTGCCAAAACGACAGATCACCGAATTGGACTGGTGGGGGTCAGCAGAAATAGGAGGGCTGACGATAATCTGCACGCCTGCCCAACACTATTCGAGCCGAGGGATTTTTGACTATAAGGCAACACTCTGGTCTTCCTGGTCGGTCATCGGGCCCATGCACCGGATTTTTTATAGCGGAGATTCCGGATTTGCCGATCATTTCCAGCAAATCGGCAACCGGTTGGGGCCTTTTGACTTAGGTATCTTCAAGGTTGGGCAATATGGCCCTGGCGCTTCATGGATCTATAGCCACATGAATCCAGAGGATGCAGTTAAGGCACACCTCGCCGTTCAGGCAGACCGAATGCTTCCTGTGAGTTGGGGAACGTTCGATATAGCGTTTCACGATTGGGATGAGCCCATTAGACGAGCGGTGAAGGCGGCTAACGCGCAGAATGTCGATTTGGTGACCCCGCGCGTGGGTGAGGTTGTAATCGTGGGCGAGCCTCTTCGTTCTCATAGCTGGTGGGAAGAGGTCAGGTAGGTGGCGGTATTCCTGCCAACTTCCGCTCCGCGTCAAGAAGCGAAGCTTGGCCCCGAGTGCTTCGGTTCCGGTTCATGGGCAGGTCCGGACCTTCGCATCGCGCGACGAAGCCAGCCGTCTACGAGCCGACGACCTGCTCGTCCTCCGCCGCCGGCGGCACCGCGACCGGCATGTCCTCTACTGGGGTCGACAGCACCGGTTGCGAGGTGGTCGCCGCATGTGGGGCGGGGCGCGGGATCGGCCGGTCCAATCGGGCGCTCATAGCCATCCGCAGTCATGACGCGGCCTTCCGGCGGGCATTCACATACTCTGAGCCGCATCCGACGAATCGGGCATCGTGCTGCTCCGCTCCGCGGCGCCTGGACGCTCTCCGGTTCGCCGCCTAGTGTCAGAGCCATGGTGCAGGAGGCTCTGGGGTTTCTCGCTGTCGCCTCGGTCTGGGTGCTGCCGGTTCTGCTGGCGATCACCCTGCACGAGGCGGCGCATGGCTATGTGGCCTGGCGCCTGGGCGACGATACCGCATGGCGGCAGGGCCGGGTCAGCTTCAATCCGCTCCGGCACGTCGATCCCTTCGGCACCGTGGCGTTGCCCGCCATGCTTCTGCTCCTGAAGGCGCCGTTTCTCTTCGGCTGGGCGAAACCGGTTCCCGTCGACTTTCGCCGCCTGCGGCGGCCGCGCCGCGACATGGTCCTGGTCGCCGCGGCCGGGCCGTGCGCGAACCTGCTCCTGGCCACGTGCGCGGCCCTTCTGTTTCACGTGCTTCCAATCCTGCCCGAGGCCGTGGCCGGTTGGGTGGGCCGCAACCTGCTGAACGCGATCCTGATCAACCTGGTGCTCGCCATCTTCAACATGATGCCCTTGCCGCCGCTCGACGGGGGCCGGATTGCGGTCGGTCTGCTGCCGGGTGCTTTGGCGCGACCGCTGGCGCGACTGGAGCGCTACGGATTCCTGATCATCATCGGTGTCGTGTTCCTGCTGCCGATGATCGGCAGGCAGATCGGCATCGACCTGGAGGTCTTCTACTGGATCGTCATCGTTCCGGTGAATTGGCTCTTCACCCTGTTCGCGGCCTTGGCCGGCCTGACCGTGACGCTGCAATAGCGGCCGTCGCGGAACCAAAGGATTGATCGACTCCGGCCCTTGGTTTTGACGTTAGCCTCTATTCGACGTGAGCGAACTGTAGACCGCCGCGGCCGTCATCACATATTCGTCCAGCACCGCATGCCATTGCGTCGGATTGCCTGCGGGCATTGTCATGAGCCTCTGGTGCAGGACGCTCAGGTGACCTCTCAGCATGCCGGCTTCATTCCCGCGTGTCTGGGTAAAGGTCGACTTCGTCGCATAGGCCGGCTTTGTGGCGATCTTCGGTTTCGGGGTGGCATTCGTCTTCTTCGCTCCCGTCGCCATGCCTAGGTTCGGGAAGGGCATCGGTACCGGTTGTCCTGGCAATGCCGGCACCCAACAGACGTCCGGAAACCCTAGTACGGCCTGTCCATCATGGCTCGACGTGGTTGGGAATATTGCGATCATGGGCTTCCTCCCGGGTGTGCGTTTGTCTTTGCAGGGCGCCAGTCAGTGTATTTCCGGGCGTTTCGTCGACCGTGCCTGCCCTTCCTGCGTCGGTTCGCCGGTCATATCGCCTTGCAGGGTGGCCGGCCCCTCGCCGCCGATACGGGTCGCGAGATAGCCGATGATCAACCCCACGAAAGCGCCTTCCAGGACCAGCCAGAACGGCGATGCGAGCGGGCTCTCCGCGCCGAACATCGATCCGAGGATCGCCTGCATCTTCTCGTATACGAAGAACGCCAGAACGAAGTTCATCCACGCGCCCAGCGCCGTTGCGCGCAGCCACCAGGGCATCGGGAGCTGGAGCACGGGATGCCTCGTGTACACGCCGAACAGGCCGATGATCCCGCCGAGGGTCGTGTACCACAACAGGATGCCCAGGCGGAGCAGCAGGTCCGCTTCCGGCGTCAGGTAGGGCAGGGCCACAAAGCCCGCCAGCCCGACGACGAAACCGACCGCCTTGCCGACGACGATCCGCGTCATCAATGAGGGGTTTGAGAACATCGCGATACTCCTTCGCCGCGGCGGGAAGGATTGGCAGGGAACATCGGCGTGGACAATGATTTGCATCAGCCCCGTCGGTCCGCGCGCGCTTCCGTGCCGGCACCCGGGCGGCTCCGGACGGCGCCATCGCGCGACGGGCCCGGTTCTCCGCGCACCCGGTATCTACCGGCCCTCCGCCGCCAACCACATCGCGACCGGCTTGTCCTCCACCGGGGTCGACAGCACCAGCTGCGAGGTGGTCGCGGCATGCGGGGCGAGGCGCAGCATGAGGCGGTCGAGATCGGCGACCGAGGCGACCGCCACCTTCAGGATATAGCTTTCCTCGCCGGTCACCTGATGCGCCTCCAGGATCTCCGGGAGGTCGCGGGCCAGGGCGTCGATCGGGGCGTGGTCGCGGCTCGCCAGCTTCAGCCGGATGAAGGCGGTCAGGCCGCGGCCGAGCCGCGCCCGGTCGAGCCGCGCCCGATAGCCGATGACGATGCCGGCCGCTTCCAGCCGGCGCAGCCGTTCCGCCACCGCCGGCGCCGACAGCCCAACCCGGCGGCCGAGCGCGGCATAGCTCGCCCGGGCATCCCGTTCGACCGCCGCCAGCAGCCGCCGGTCGATCGCGTCCAGCCCGGCCTCGGGGCCCTCTGCCTTCGACGCCATGTCTCTCCCACCCGCTCGGTCGGCGCATAGTCCATTTCGTCGGCCACGTCCTGAGCCCGCTCCCCGCCCGGCCACCCACGCCAGTATCCTCATGGGTTGCCGTGCGGGGGCGCGGGCCGGGGCCGATTCCACGCCGGGCATCATGCGCCAACGCACCCGGGATCATGGCCGCATCCGGCCGGCTATGCCACATTTGGGCCTTCATCGCCGGTGATGGTGGCGTCGGCGCGGGGGCGGCCGGCTGGTCTGTTGACAGCGTCGCCGGTCGCGCCGATGTTTGCCGCCGCCGCAGGGCGTGAGGCTCCTCCCGCCATGCCGCCGGGCGACCGCCCGGGCGAGGCCCCGACGAGACCATGCCCCCGACAAGTGATGCCGCCGACAAGACGATGGACGTTCCGCCGATGAAGTCGAAAATTCCGCTGCGCGCCGCGATCCTGGCCGGCGCTTGTGCGATCGCCGC
>JABDIP010000052.1 GCA_013003675.1 Inquilinus sp. | reverse complement strand
GTCGGCATGAAGAGCCGCGGCGTCTACGAGACGCCGGGCGGCACCCTGCTGCTGGCCGCCCATCGGGCGCTGGAATCGATCACCCTCGACCGCAATGCCGCGCATCTGAAGGACGAACTGATGCCGCGCTATGCCGAGCTGATCTACAACGGCTTCTGGTTCTCGCCGGAGCGCCAGGCGCTGCAGGCGCTGATCGACCAGACCCAGGAGATGGTCAACGGCACCGCCCGGCTGAAACTCTACAAGGGATCCGTGACGGTGGTCGGCCGGCGCAGCCCCAACAGCCTCTACAGCCTCGAGCACGTCACCTTCGAGGAGGACGAGGTCTACGACCAGCGCGACGCCGAGGGCTTCATCAAGCTTCAAGCGCTGCGCCTGCGGCTCGCCGCCATGGAGCGCGGCGCCGGCTAGATCAGGATCGCCGGCACGCCGAAGATCCAGCCATGGAAGTGCAGCAGGGCGCCATAGGCGAGGACCGTCGCGGCGAGGCGGATCCAGCCGATCTCGCGCAAGGCCGGCCCCAGCGACTGGCGCCCCGGGAACACGGCGAGCATTGGCAGGGGCGAGGGCGACAGCTCGAACGGCGCGAACAGCGCGCCGCGGTCGCGACGCTGCCGGGCGTCGAGCAGCAGCGTGCCGAACAGCGCCAGCACGGCGAGGGTGCCGAACAGGACCACCGAGGCGGTGTCGCCATTGGCGGCCAGATGGGCGACCGCCCACAGGCCGATGCCCCACAGGACCGGGTTGCGGGTGATCCGCAGCACGCCGACCGCCGGCTCCGGGTCCTCCAGCCGCTTCTCCTGACCGGCCGACGTGGGGTTCGGGGCGCTGATGCCGCAGATCAGCAGGAACAGGGCGATCGGCATCAGCAGCACCGGGGCATGGGCGCCGACGGCGCCGAGATCCCACAGGATCGCGCCGGGCGGCGCCGCGTTGTAGGCGACGATCAGCCAGACGAAGGCGGCCACCGCAACCAGCGAGTAGAGCCCGCGATAGGGGCCGGCGCCGATCGTCTCGACCATCAGCGGTCGCAGCCCGGTGCTGGAGATGCCGTAATGGGTGGCGAGCAGCACCATGCCGGCAAGGAACAGTTCGGCCAACGTACCGGTCATGTCGCCCCCATTCTTTCGACCCACCCCAACCGGTCTAGGTAAGGTCTCTCGCCCATTTCGCCAAGGTTTCAAGTGCGCGGACCGGCTCCGCGTCCAGGTGCAGGCGCTTGCGGCGGGCGGCGGCGCCGGCGACGAGGCGGATCGCCGAGCGGGCGCCCCGCCATTCCTTGGCCAACAACCGAATCACCGCCGCGTTCGCCTTGCCGTCCTCCGGCACGGCGGTAACGGCGACGGCAAGCACGGCGCTGCCGTCGGCCAGGTTCTGCACGCCCAGCACGCGCTCGCGCGACGCGCGCGGGGTGACCTTCACCGCGACGGTGACGCCGTCGGCGGCGGCGGCGAAGGGGCTATCCGGCGGCAACCAGCAGGGCGACCAGCAGCCGCTGCAGGACCATCTGCACGAAGTAGATGAGCAGCAGGAGAACCAGCGGCGACAGGTCGATGCCGCCCAGATTGGGCAGGAACCGGCGGATCGGCCGCAACACCGGCTCGGTTGCGCGATTGACGAAACTGCCGACCGCATAGACGAAGCGGTTTCGCATATTGACCACGTCGAAGGCGACCAGCCAGCTCAGGATCACCGAGGCGATCACGACGTACAGATAGATCTGCAGCGCCATGATCGTGATCCGGATCAACGGGTCGACGACGATCAGCAAGGTATCCATGGGGGCGATGTCTCGTCTGGCAATCGGCGAAGCGGCGAACACCCTAGTCGCCGGGCGCGGCACGGACAAGCCGGCCGGTGGCGCGCTTCGGATCGTCGGAGCGATTCTTGACAGGGGATTGCGGCGGACACATATTGCGCGCCGCCGCGCGCCCCCCAAAGGCGCGCCGGCCATTGGACTCAGTGGGGCCGTAGCTCAGTTGGGAGAGCGCTAGAATCGCACTCTAGAGGTCGAGGGTTCGACTCCCTTCGGCTCCACCAAATCCACCCTGTCCGACCCGGCGCCCGGCTCCGCATCGCGGATCGTGGCCGAATTCCGCAAGCAGGCGGTCTGTCGAATCGGATCAGGATTTGCGGCTCCGATCGATCCGAACCGATCTTGATCTAGTGTCCCGATTCTGAAATTCGCAATAGCGAATTCCAGGATCAAAGGGACACTAACTGTTTGATTCTAGTGTCATTCAGCTTCCGAAACTCGGCACATGAAATGTGCCGAACTTCGAAACCATGACACTAGACCTGGGCCGATTGGTCGCCGCGCTCGTTCTCGCGCAGGATTGCCGTCAGCCTGTCCTGCAATGCCTTGACGGCATCGCTGACCTCGACCGTGCCGTGCTGCACCGACTCGGCCATGCGCCCGGACTCTCCGGAGATCTCGGAGACCCGGTCGATGCCGCGGGAGACCTCCTGGGTCCCGGTGGCCGCTTCCTGCACGTTGCGGGCGATCAGATGGGTGGCGGCGTCCTGTTCCTCGATCGATCTGGCGATTTCCGTGGCGATCGTGTTGACCTCGTTGATCGTGCCGGCGATGGCCCCGATCGCGGCGACCACGTCGTCGCTGACGGTCTGGATGCCGGCGATCTGCTGGCCGATCGCCTCCGTCGCCTTGGCCGTCTGGTTGGCCAGGCTCTTGACCTCGTTGGCGACGACGGCGAAGCCCTTGCCGGCCTCGCCGGCCCTGGCCGCCTCGATCGTGGCGTTGAGGGCGAGGAGATTGGTCTGTTCGGCGATATCGCTGATCAGGCTGGCGACCTCGCCGATCTTTTCCGCCGCCGTGGCCAGGCCGCGCACCGTGCTGTTGGTGCGCTCCGCCTCGACGACGGCCTTCTCGGTGATGTCCGTGGAGTGTTTCACCTGCCTGGCGAGTTCGGTGACCTGGCTGGAAATTTCCTCGGCGGCGCTCGCCACGGTCTGGACGTTCTGGCTCGCCTCCAGGGCGGAGTTGGCGACGGTGGCGCTTTCGCTGGTGACCGACGACGCCGCCCCGGCCATATCCTTCGCCATCCCGCTCATCTTCTCGGTCACCGAGATGATCTCGACGACGGTCGACTGCGCCGCTTCCTGCAACTGGTCGGACAGCTTCTTGATCCGGTCGCGCAGAATCGTCTGGTTGCGCTCGGTTTCCGCGTCGGCCTGCTGGCGCAGTTGATCCATCTCCGCGGCGTTGTCCTTAAAGACCTGCGTCGCCGCCGCCATGGCGCCGACCTCGTCGGCGCGGTCGCGCGCCGGGATCTCGGCACTCAAATCGCCACTGGCCAGCTTGCCCATGGCCTCGGTCATCTGCGCGATCGGGCGGGTAATGCCGCGGGAGAACAGGACCGCCGCCGCGCCGACCAGCATCAGGAGAACCGAGGCGACGACCACCATCGTGTTGCGCATGGCCGCGACCGGCGCCTCGACCTCATCGATCTCGATCTCGGCGATGATCGCCCAATGGGCGCCGCCGAAATCGAAGGGGGTGTGGGCCGCCAGCACGGCGTGGCCGCGATACCCGGTCTCGGCGACGAGCCCGGAGCCGCCGGCCAGGGCCCGCGACACCGCATCCGTGTCGATACTCTGGGCCAGGATCGTGCTTTCGTCGCTAGACCGGGAATCGCTGCGCATCAACCGGTCTTCGCCGACGATGTAGCTTTCGCCGGTCTCCCCCAGCCCGGCGGTGATGCCCATGACCGCGTTGATCCGGTCGATCGGCATCTGGAAGGTGAGGACCCCGACCGGGTCGCCGTTCGCTCCGATGATCGACGTGGCGATGAAACTCGCCGGGGCGCCGTGGCTTGGCGCATAGGGTTTGAAGTCGAAGAAGACGATCTCGCCGGCCGTCGCGCTGGCCCTGGCCGCCCTGAAGGCGTTGCCGAGATCGGTGTCCTTCCACTCCCCGGTCTCGAGATTGGTGGCGTAGTCGAGTTCCTTGAACACCGTGTAGACGAGGTTCCCCTCGAGATCGAAGAGGAAGACGTCGTAATAGCCGCGCTCGCGAAGGAACTTGCGGAACCAGAGATGAAAACGCGCATGCGCCGCGCTGTAGGCCGAGCGGTCGGGCGCCGCGTCGAGGTTTTCCTTCTGGCCGGTCGGGTGCGGGTTGTCCTCGATGTAGAGGCGTTGCAGACGCGCGGCCGGGTTTGCGCCGAGCGCCGCCCAGGAACCGGTGAACGCATCGAGCGCCTCGTGAACAGTGGGGTCGTTCGCCACGATCCGCATGTCCTGTTCGAGAGAGGCGAGATAGTCCCGCAAGGCCGCCGCGCGGATCTCAAGGACGGCCGACAGCTTCGAGTCGATGGCCGTGTGGGCGGCGCCCGAGGCCTGGTAGTAGTTTGCGGCGCCGATCGCCGTGGCCAGGATCAGCGAAGACAAGACGATGATCAGGGGCAGTTTTCGTGAGATATTCATGAACTCGCGGCCGGTCGATAGGGGTTCCGAGTCTCGAGGCTCGGGGTCCCCTGCAGATTTCGACCTTCGCGCTAACAGTCTATTAATTATGATAGTCCTGCGGGCCATCGGCTGGCGCCGATCGCAGGCGTGGCGGGCCGGGCCGCATATCCCGCCATCTTCTTGGGCGACGCGGGCTGTACGGGTCGTGCGTCCTTAGGTCGCACGACGGATAGGCCGCGAACCGGCCGGATCGACCGAGCGCTCCCGGATCGGCGTCTCGCCGCCCGCCCGTACCACGGCGACCGGCGGGCCCGGCTTCGTCAACTGGAGATGAACTCGCGCAGGACCTCGGCTTCGTGCTCGACCTCTTCGAGGCGGAATTTCACCACGTCGCCGATGCTGATCATGCCGCAGAGCTTGCCATCCTCGACCACCGGCAAGTGGCGGAACCGGCCCTGGCTCATCGTCGTCATCAGCTTCTCGACACTGTCGGCGCGGGTGCAGGTCGACACCTTGCGGGTCATCGCCTCGGCGACCGGCATTTTCAGCGCGGCGACACCCTTGTCGGCGATGGCGCGGACGATGTCGCGTTCGGAGACGATGCCCGCGACGCGTTTGGCGTCGGGGCTGACGACCAGCGCGCCGATCTTGCGCTCGGTCAGGGTGGCCGCCACGTCGGCCAGCGTGGAGTCGGGCTTGGTCGTGACGACGTCGTTGCCCTTGGTCTTCAAGATCATCTCGACATTCATGGCGCATCCCCCATGTGGTGCCCGCATCGAACCGATACTGTAACCGTATTCGAAAGATCGCTCCAAGAGTGCATGCGACTTCGCCGTCGTTTCAGGGCGCGGCGGCGGTCGACGCCGGCGCCGGGCGCTCGCGCAGATAGGGGGTCAGCCGCCATTCGGCGTATTTGACCACCCGGGTGAGCAGGAAGTTGATCAGCAGGTAGATGGCGCCGGCGACGATGAAGACCTCGTAGACGGCGAAGGTCTGGCTGATCAGCTTCTTGGCGATCCCGGTCATCTCCATGATCGTGATGATGCTCGCCAGCGATGTCGCCTTGACCATCAGGATCACCTCGTTGCCGTAGGCCGGCAGCGCCTGCCGAAAGGCGATCGGCAGGACTATCCGGCGGAACACCAGCAGCCGCGACATGCCGCAGGCGCGGGCCGCTTCGACGCTGCCGTGCGGGACGGACAGAATGCCGCCGCGAATGATTTCGCTGGTATAGGCGGCGGTATTGAGGGCCAGGGCGATGACCGCGCACCAGAAGGCCTCCCGCAGCACCGGCCAGGCCCCGATGCCCTCCCAGAACGGGCGGAACTGGCTGAGCCCGTAATAGATGAAATAGAACTGGAGGAGCAGCGGGCCGCCGCGAATGACGAAGACGTAGCCGGCCGCGAATCGCGACAGCACGGGATAGCGGGAAAGCCGCATCTGGGCGATCACGACCGCCAGCACGAAGCCGATCAGCAGCGAGAGGACGACCAGGCCGAGCGTCATCGGCAGGCCGGCGGCGATCGCCGGCGCCGAACGCACCATCAGTTCGAGGTCCATCTCAGGCCCTCCTGACGCCGCGGCCGAAATGGCGTTCGGCGCGTTCGAAGGCGACGGTGGAGAAGCTCGTCATCACCAGATAGAGGGCATAGGCGGCAAGCAGGAAGATGAAGGGCTCGCGGGTCGATCCCGATGCCCGAAAGGCGGCACGCATCAACTCGGTCAGCGGGATCACCGAGACCAGCGCCGTGTCCTTCAACGTCAACTGCCAGACATTGCCGAGGCCCGGCAGCGCGAAACGCATGACCTGCGGCAGCATGATCCGGCGGAACACCAGCCATCGATGCATGCCGACCGCCCGCGCCGCCTCGATCTGGCCGCGCGGGATGGTCAGAATGGCGCCGCGCAGGACCTCGGTCGAATAGGCGCCGGAGATCGTCGCCACGGCGACGACGCCGATGGTGAAGGGATCGAAATCGATCCGCTCTGTATAGCCGACCAGCGCCGCGATGTTCTGGGCGATCGGATTGAGCCCGAAGGCGAAGAGATAGATGATCAGCAACTCGGGCACGCCGCGCGCGACCGTTGTATAGATCTCGGCGACGGCACGGAGCAGGAGGCTCCCCGACAGCTTCGCCCCGGCGCCGGTCATGCCGATGGCGACGCCGGTGACGAACGACAGCACCGCGACGATCACGGTCATGCCGGCGCCCCGGAGCAGTTCGTCGCCCCAACCGGTATCGCCCAAGGCAAGGAGTTCAAGCATGCGGCATTCCGAATGCGAATTCGGGCCACCCGCTCACGCGGATGGCCCGAATTCGATACTGTCAGGTGGGAGAATTCGGCACGCCGACTAGAACATCGTGATGTCGTAGCCGAAATACTGGTTCGACAGCACGGTGATCGTGCCGTCTTCCTTCAAGGCGGCCAGGGCTGCGTTGATCTTCTCCAGGAGCTCGTCGTCCTCCTGGCGGAGACCGACGCCGACACCCTCGCCGAACACCGGATAGTCCGATCCGGTCAGCTTCGGGCCGAAGATGTCGAACTCGGCGCCGTCCGACTTCTCGAAAAAGGCCCGCCAGGCAGCGTAGTCGGCCAGGGCGGCATCGATGCGGCCGGCGGTCAGGTCCAGTTCCATGTTCTCCTGGGTGTCGTAGAGCTTGAGGTCGACCATGCCGGCCAGATACTCGTCGATGAAGTTCTGGTGGATCGTCGAGCCCTGCACGCCGACGGTCATGCCGTCGATCGCCGCCTTGACCTGGTCGAGCGTTTCCGCGTCCTGCAATGGCGAGGATTTGGGGGCCAGGAAATAGGCCGGGTCGGTCACGTAGCCGGTGGAGAAGCTGATTCGCTCGCGGCGCTCGTCGGTGATCGACATGCCGGCCATGATGGCGTCATAGCGGCCGTTCATCAGCGCCGGAATGATGCCGTCCCAATCCTGGGCGACGAACTCGCACGTTACATTCATCTTCTCGCACATGGCGTTGCCGAGATCGACCTCGAAGCCGGCCAGTTCGCCATTCGCCTCGGTATAGTTCCACGGGGGGTAGGCACCCTCCGTGCCGATCCGCAGCATGTCCTGCGCGGACGCATTTGCCGCCGAGAGCGCGAGCACCGCGCCGCCGGCCAGGGAAAGCCAAGTCTTCACCGGATACCTCCTGTTCGTCGGTTTGCTTTTGTCTTGCGCGGCCGGATCCGTCGTGGCCCGACCGGTTGCGCGCATTTCGGCGAGAAAGCCCGCCGCGGTCAAGTCGCTTGCCGCGGCGGAGC
>JABDIP010000047.1 GCA_013003675.1 Inquilinus sp. | reverse complement strand
CCAAGGTCGTCAAGACGCTGCAGAACATCGAAGTCCGCATTGGATTGATGGTCGGCCTGCTGGGCGAGGAAATCCAAAAGGCGGCCGAGGCCGGCGGCATCCACCCGCCGCCGGTCGATCCGAACGATGAAGCGTCGTTGCTGAACGGCCCCCAACGCGAAGGCGACGGAATCGACCAGGACGAGATCGACGCATTGTTAGACAGCTTCGACTGACGGCGGATGGCAAAGGCCGGCAGCCTGTGCGACACATCCGAATGGCGCGCCGTCGCCGAGGACCGAAGCCCGACTGGTTGAAATCCCGACAGGGATCTGGGCGCATGCCGAAACTACTCCGAATTTCTGACCGTTCCGCATTGGCCGTCGCCGCGACCCTGCTGGGCGTTGTGCTGGGGAACGGTGCGGCGACCGCCGATGTCCGCGCCTCGGACGATGGCCGCCACGGCCAGTTGATCTTCGACTGGGCGATGCCGACCAGCTTTGAGAGCCTCCATCGCGACGACCGGCTGCTGCTCGATTTCGACCATCCCGTCGCGGCCGGTTTTGACGCCGCCATGGCGCGGGTCGGCGCCTATGTGAAGGAGGCGCGGATCGTCGGCGACGGGTCCCAGGTCCTCCTGGTATTGGCCGACGGCGTCACCGCCGAAGAGTCGCGCGACGGCGACGCGGTCGTTGTCGACCTGCGGCTGCCTGGCATCGACGAGGCGGCAGGGCCTGCCGTGGCGCCAACGCCGACACCGCAGCCGATGCCGCCGCCGCAGGCCGCCGCGCCCGGCCCGCCCGCGGCCGAGCGTCCATCGATACGCGTGCGCGGCGGCGAACATCCGACCTTCAGCCGATTGGTCTTCGACTGGACGGAAACCGTCGGCTACGACGTCGCACGCGACGACGATACCGTTCGCATCGTTTTCGACGCGCCTGCCGATGCGGATTTCGCCCGCGCAGCACCGGCGGCGTTGAGCCGGGTCGCCGGCATCGCACAACTTCCCGGCGGCCGGCTGCAGGTTGCCGTCACCGTATCCGGCGCCATCCGGCTGCGGCACTTCCGTACCGGAACCAAGATCGTTCTCGACGTGCTGGACGGCGAGCCCGCCGTTGCCGAGGCCGAGGCGCCCGCCGCCGAGTCACACACCGCTGCCGGATCCGCAGGCCGGCCGCCGACGGAACCGGAGCCGACCGCATCGCCGGCCCGGGAATCCGATGACAGGACCGGTCCGAACGGCGACGCGAACGATGCTGAGACCGGCACGCCGGCCTTCGCACCGGTTGCGACGGAGCCGGCGAGGGTGGCCGAGCCGATGCCGCTTCTGAGGTCGCCGCCGGCAAAGCCGGTGGACCCGGTCGCCAGCTTCGAACCCGGCGTTCCTTCGATGCTGGCGGTGTTCCGCCGTGGCGCGTCGCTATGGGTGTTGTTCGCCGCCGAAGACCGGCTCGATGCCAACGCGCTGGCGGCGCAGGGAAGCCCGGCGCTGGGGCCGGTCGACGTGGTCCGCGCCGAGGGCGGCATCGCCTTGCGCTTCCAGCCGCCGGTGGATGGCCCTGTATCGGTCACCCGCCGGGGTACCGCCTGGACCGTGGCCATCGAGGACGAAGTACCGGCCCGCGAAGCACTGTCGGTCATCCCGCAGCCGGACTATCCGTTGGGCGCACGCGTGCTGATCGAGGGCGGTTCGGCGCAGGGCCTGATCCGGTTGGTCGATCCCCTGGTCGGCGATGTTCTGATCGTGGCGCCGGTCGCCGAGCCAGCCCGCGGCTTGGCCGAGTCCGTCCGGTTCGCCCAGTTTCGCCTGCTACCCACGGTTCAGGGCGTCGTCGCCACGCCATTGTCGCAGACCGTGGCGATGCGGATTGCCCGGGATGGTGTGGAGATCACCGACGTCGAGGGGCTTCGACTGTCAGGTTCGGTCGACACGGCGCGTCAGGTGACGTTTGTCGCGCCGCCGGTGGAGCCGCATGACCTGTTATTCGAAATTGAACGGTGGCGCGGCGCCGAGTCGGATTTCTATCGCGGCCGCCAGGCCATGGAGCGGCGGCTTGCCGCGGCGCCGGAGCTGGAACGCGATCGTGCCCGGCTCGATCTCGCCCGGTTCTATTTCGCCAACGGCTTCGCACAGGAGACGCTGGGGCTGCTGACCCTTGTCGAGGAGAGCCAGCCCTCGATCGTCGATCGCGACGGCTTCGCCGCCCTGCGCGGCGCCGCCCGGGTGCTGGCCGACGACATGGCGGGCGCCGTCGCCGATCTCGACCATCCCGAACTGGCCGGTTCGCCCGAGGTCGCGCTGTGGCGCGCCTTGGCGGCGGCCAAGCGCGGCGACTGGCCGGAGGCCGCGGCCGGTTTCGAACGGGGGTCGGCGATGATCGGGCTCTACCCGTCTCCCTTCGCCGAGATGTTCACGCGATGGTCGGCGGAGGCCGCGGTGCGCCAAGGCGAAACCGCCACCGCCACCGACCGTCTGTCGCGGCTTTCCAGTCTGACCGAGGGCGAGTCCGACGATTGGGGTTCGACCCAGTTCGTGCGCGGTCTGATCGCTCGCCAGGAGGGCGACAAGGAGCGGGCGGTGACCGCCTTCGAGGCCGCCGCCGGGACCGAAGACCGCCTGTACCGGACAATGGCTGATCTGGCCTTGGTGGAGCTTGATATCGAGGCCGACGAAATCGATTGGCGCGACGCGGTCGAAAAGCTGGAGACGCTGCGATTCGCCTGGCGCGGCGACGCCTTCGAACATGGCCTGGTCGATCAGGTCGTCGATCTGTATTGGCGGGCCGGCCACTATCGCGAGGCGCTGGCGGCATTGCGTCAGGCGAGCCGGGCCTTCGCCGATACGCCCGAGGGTACGGCCTATGCCGACAGATTGCAGGGGCGCTTCGTGGAGCTCTTCGCCGGCGGCGAGATCGCCACGATGCCGCCTATGGCGGCGATCGCCCTCTACAACGATTTCGCCGATCTGGTGCCGGAGGGCGATGGCGGAACCGTGGTGCTCGAGGGATTGGCGGAGCGACTGGTCGCGATGGACCTGCTCGATCAGGCGGGCGACCTGCTGACCGATCTGGTCGAGGAACGCCTGACCGGCGCCGCGCGCGTCGGCGTCGGCCCCCGGCTGGCGGCGATCCGCCTGCTGGACGGCGATCCGGAGGCGGCGTTGGTCGCGCTCGATGCGAGCGAGGCGAACGGCAGGCAGGTCGAGGCGGAGTTGGCGGCGGAGCGCCGGGTGCTGCGGGCGAGCGCCCTGTCGGAAACCGGCGACGCGTCGGAGGCGCTGCGCGTGCTGGAGGAGGATCGCACGCCGCTGGCCGCGTCGGTCCGCGCCGAGATTGCCTGGCGCGGCCAGGAATGGCCGGCGGCGGCGGAGGCACTGGGCCAACTCGTGGCGCCGCCGCCACCGCGCGGCGAGACCATTCGGCCCGACCAGGCCGAGTTGGTGCTCAATCTGGGCATCGCCCTGGCCCTGGCCGGTGACGCGGTCGGCCTGTCGCATCTGGCCCGCGACTACGGCCCGCCGATGGCCGCCTCGACCCAGGCGAATACCTTTGCCATCCTGACCCGTTCGCCGGGCAGCAGCGGACCGCCGATCGCCGATCTTGCGGCGGTTCGCAGCCAGGTTACCGAGGTCGATCTGTACCAGAAGTTCCTGGCCAGCTATCGCGACGGCAGCGCGATCCGGTGAACCGTTTGCCGGGCCGCGCCGCCGGTGCAGGCCCGGACCCGCAATAACAAGGAGTGCGCCAGCCGGTGGCGCGTCAGCCGCCGCCGTAGCTGCCGACCAGGCTGCCGGCGACAAGGAACCAGCCGTCGACGAGCACGAAGAAGATCAGCTTGAACGGCAGCGAGATCATGATCGGCGGCAGCATCATCATGCCCATCGACATCAGGATCGAAGCGACGACCATGTCGATGATCAGGAACGGCAGGAACAGCAGAAAGCCGATCTCGAAGGCGCGCCGCAGCTCGCTGATCATGAAGGCGGGGATCAGCGCCTGCACTGGCACCGCCTCAGGCCCGGCCACCTCGCCGGCGCCGGCGATCTCCAGGAACAGGCCGAGATCCTGCTCGCGCACATGGCGCAGCATGAACCCCTTGAACGGCGACAAAGTGCGCTCGAACGCCTCGCCCTGGTCGATCTCCTGTGCGAGCAGCGGTTGCAGCCCCTGATCGTAGGCGGTCTGGAAAACCGGCGTCATGATGAAGAAGGTGAGGAACAGGGCGAGGCTGATCAGCACCGAATTGGGCGGCGTCTGCTGGATGCCGAGCGCGCTGCGCAGAAACGACAGGACGACGACGATTCGCGTGAACGAAGTGACCATCACCAGAATCGACGGCGCCAGCGACAGGATGGTGATCAGCGCGACAAGCTGAAGGATCAACTGGGTCGTCTCGCCGTCGCCGGCCCCGCCGCCGAGATCGAGTGACAGCGTTTGCGCCGCCGCCGGCCCCGCCGCCAGCAGTCCGAAGCCGCCAAGCAAGGCGCCGCAGAGCCGAAGGATCCGGGCGGCCCTCATTGCCGAGTCAGGTCGGTGGCCGGCGGAAGGAGAGGGGGATCGGCGCCGAAATCGGCCGGCGGGGCGGCGATGCCGCCTTCGATGAGCCGGCTTCCTTCTCCGCCGAGCAGCAGCAGATGCTCCACCGCGTCGCGGCGCACAAGCACCAGCCTGTGCCGGGCATCGACCGGCAGGGTCTCAACAACCGCCAGCCGGCGGCCGGTGCGCGGCCGTGCCGCCATGCCGGGCAGTCCGAATCGCTTGGCTGCCCAGGTCAGCGAGGCGATCAGCGCCAGGACGAAGACCAGGGCGGCGAGGAAACGGAGATAGGCGTCCCACTCCATCGGTATCTGATCGCGGCTATTCGCGCGGCTTGCGGTAGGCGGCCGCCGCCTGGCTGTGGCTGTGCGATCCCTGCAGTTCCGCGGCCACCTCGCAATGCTGCTTCTTCAGACCCTCCGAAAGCCGGTTGAGGTCGTCGACCAGGCTCAGCAGCGACGGCTTCAGGGGCTGTGCCACCTCTCGCTCGAGGGCGAGGGTCGCCTGGCAGAGCTCGTCCACGCGACTCTCCAGCCCGGCGATGTCGATGAGTTGGCCGGCCTCGACCTTGGTGCGCGCCAACGAAACGGCGCTGGCCACCTCCTGCAATCCGCGGCGGATGCGATCGACGTCCTTCACCTCTCGGCTCCCTCGTTCTGCTGCAGTTGCCGCATCTTGCCGTTGACCTCGTAGACGTAGCGAAGCACCTCGGCGACCGCCACGAAGGCCTCGGCGGGTATGTCGTCGCCGATGTCCAGCGT
>JABDIP010000033.1 GCA_013003675.1 Inquilinus sp. | reverse complement strand
CCGCAAGGGGGCGCCGACCGGGACCTACAGCTATCAGGGCAGCGTCGCGCTGAAGGCGCTGGAACTGCTCGGCCGCGAGTTCGGCATGTTCGGCGGCCGCGGGGCGCCGGCGCCGGACGCGACCGCGGCGATGAGCGATGCCGGGCTGGAGGAACGGGCCGTCCGGTTGGCGCGGGAGCTGGGGCTGGGCGGGGGCGGCGCGTGAGGCGTGGCTGAGGACGAGAAGGGGACGCTCACCTGCTCACCCAGCCTTCTATCCGAAGCCGGCGCCGCTTGCGCGGGGCCTCATCCGGATCAGTCTCGATGTCCTGACGGCTGCCTGGCGGTGGTGGACCACGGCCTGGTAGTCGGGATCGTAGACCATATCGAGAAATGCCTGACCGGTCGGATATCGCGCAATGAACGCCACATCCCATTGTTCGCTCTGTGGGCCGATGACGACGAACTGGGGCTCGCCGGACCAGATGATCTCACCACCGACCTTCCTGAAAATAGGGCCGCTCTCCCTGCCGTAAACGGCATAGGCCTCGGCTCCCGTGACGTCGCGTCCGTCACCATAGGCCGCATGTTCTCGTAAGCTGACCAGATTGAGCATGTCGACCGGATGGTCGCGAGTCAGCTTCTTCAATTCAGCGAAGATTTCGCGCGTGGGATCGAGATACGCGTCGGTCATCCTGCAATCCTTGGCGCCCAAGAAAGAAAAAGGGGCACGCTCACCCATTTTCCCACCCAGCCCTCTCCCCGGGGAGAGGGCTTGGTACGCAGCCCGCTACTGGCCGCCGCCGAGGGTGTGGACGTAGACCGTCAGCATCTTGATGGCGGCGGGATCGAGCCGGCCCGACCAGCCGGGCATGACGCCGTGTTCCGGCTGGGCGATCTGGGCGACGATCTGCTCGCGCTCGCCGCCGTAGAGCCAGATCCGGTCGGCCAGGTTCGGCGCGCCGACGTCTTCCATGCCGGTGCCCTGGTCGCCATGGCAGGCGGCGCACTGGAACTCGAAAACCTCGGCGCCGCGGGCGATGGCCGCCGCGTTGCCGGCGCTGCCGGACAGGCTGAGGGCGTAGTCGGCGACGTCGGAGATCTCCGCCTCGGTCAGGATGCCGAGTTCGCCGAAGCCGGGCATCTCCGACCAGCGGGTGTCGGCGTCGTCCCAGCGGATGCCGTGCTGCAGGGTGGTGTGGATGGCGTCGAGCGTGCCGCCCCAGATCCAGGCATCGTCGGCCAGGCTCGGGTAGCCGCCGCGCTGGCCGGCACCGCCGAGGCCGTGGCAGCCGGCGCAGTTGTCGGCGAAGGCGATACCGCCGCCGGCGACGGCGAATTGCAGCAATTGCGCGTCGTTGCGGATCTCCTGCAGCGACGCTTTGTCGATGCCGTCGCGCAGGACGGCCTGACGCTCGCGCGCCGCCGCCAATTGCTGTTCCAGGGCGTCGCGCTGGTTATAGCCGAGCAGGCCGCGGGTGTAGCCGTCGATCCACGGAATCGCCGGGAAGATGAACCAATAGGCGACCGACCAGACGATGCAGGCGTACATGACGTAGAGCCACCAACGCGGCAGCGGGGAATTCAGCTCCTTGATGCCGTCCCATTCGTGACCGGTCGTCTCCGTGCCGGTCACCGAGTCCTTCTCGATCTTGGTCGGCATCCGTCAATGCTCCTTGTCGTCGTCCTTGAACGGGATCATGCCGTGCTCCTCGATCTGCTTCGTGTGCCGGGGCCACAGGACCCAGCCGACGATGCCGAGGAACAGCAGCATCAACCACAACACCCACAGCGAGCGGGCGCCCTCGATCAGGCTTTGCAGGTCCATCGGGTGCGCCGCCTATTGCCGGAGATCGGGGGTGTCGTAGTCGGCGAAGTCGACCATGCGGCCGAGGATCTGGAGATAGGCGACCAGGGCGTCCATCTCCGTCAGCCGCGTCGGATCGCCGTCGAGGTCGCCGACCGCCGCCTTGGGATAGCGCGCCTGCAGGCCGCCGTGATCGCCGAACGGATCGGCCTGGGCAGTCATATCCGCCGCGGCCTCGTCCATCATCTCGTCGCTGTAGGGCACCCCGACCAGCCGCAGCGCGCGCAGATGGTCGACGATGTCGTCGGTGCGGATCTCGGCATCGGCGAGGAACGGGTATTGCGGCATGATCGAGCCCTGCACCAGCTGCTGCGGGTCGATCAGATGGGCGACATGCCATTCGTTGGAGTACTTGCCGCCGACCCGCGCCAGATCCGGCCCGGTGCGCTTCGAGCCCCATTGGAACGGATGATCGTACATGCTCTCCGCCGCCAGGCTGTAATGGCCGTAGCGCTCGACCTCGTCGCGGAAGGCGCGCAGCATCTGGCTGTGGCAGTTGTAGCAGCCCTCGCGGATGTAGATGTTGCGGCCGACCTGCTCCAGCGGGGTGTAGGGGCGGACGCCCTCGACCTTCTCGATGGTGCTCTCGATGGTGAACAGCGGGACGATCTCGACGATGCCGCCGATCGAGACGGTGATCAGGATCAGGACCAGCATCAGGACGCTGCGGGTCTCGATGGCCTTGTGCCATTTCATCTCAGCCGCTCCCCTCAATCCGCCGTGCCGGCGGCCGCGGCACCGGTGCTGTATGTCACGCCGGTCTCGATCCGGATGTCGCCGCGGATCGTCCGCCACATGTTGTAGACCATGATCAGCGCGCCGATCAGGAACAGCAGCCCGCCCAGTGCCCGCACCACGTAGAACGGGTGCATGCGCTCGACCGTCTCGATGAACGAGAATTGCAGGAAGCCGAGCCGGTCGTACGACCGCCACATCAGCCCCTGGGTGATGCCCGACCACCACATCGACACGATGTAGAGCACGATGCCCAGGGTCGAGGTCCAGAAGTGATAGCTGACCAGCTTGATCGAATAGAGCCGCTCGCGCTTCCACAGGCGCTGGACCAGGAAGTAGGTGGCGCCGAAGGAGACGAAGGCGACCCAGCCGAGCGCGCCGGAATGCACGTGGCCGATGGTCCAGTCGGTGTAGTGGCTGAGCGAGTTGACCGCCTTCACCGACATCAGCGGCCCCTCGAAGGTGCTCATGCCGTAGAAGGCGACCGAGACCACCAGGAAGCGCAGCACCGGGTCGGTGCGCAGCTTATCCCAGGCGCCCGACAGGGTCATGATGCCGTTGATCATGCCGCCCCAGGACGGCATCCACAGCATGATCGAGAAGGTCATGCCCAGGGTCTGCGCCCAGTCGGGCAGGGCGGTGTAGTGCAGATGGTGCGGCCCGGCCCAGATGTAGAGGAAGATCAGCGACCAGAAATGCACGATCGACAGCCGGTAGGAATAGACCGGCCGCTCCGCCTGCTTGGGGATGAAGTAGTACATGATGCCGAGGAAGCCGGCGGTGAGGAAGAAGCCGACCGCGTTGTGGCCGTACCACCACTGGGTCAGGGCATCCTGGACGCCGGAGAACAGCGAGTAGCTCTTGATCCCGGTGAACGAGACCGGCACCGCCAGATTGTTGACGATGTGCAGCATGGCGATGGTGACGATGAAGGCCAGATAGAACCAGTTCGCCACGTAGATGTGCGGCTCGCGGCGCTTGATCAGGGTGCCGAGGAAGACCAGCAGATAGACTACCCAGACCAGGGTGAGCCACAGATCGACGTACCATTCGGGCTCGGCGTATTCGCGGCCCTGGGTGATCCCCAGCACATAGCCGGTGCCGGCCAGGGCGATGAAGAGCTGGTAGCCCCAGAAGACGAAGCGGGCCGTCGCCCGGCCGCCGAACAGGCTGGCCCGGCAGGTCCGCTGCACGACGAAAAACGAGGTGCCGAGCAGCGCGTTGCCGCCGAAGGCGAAGATCGCCGCCGAGGTGTGCAGCGGCCGCAGGCGGCCGAAGCTGGTCCATTCCAGCCCGAGGTTGAGGACCGGGAAGGCCAGTTGCAGGGCAATCAGGACACCGACCGTGAAGGCGGCGATACCCCAGAACATCGTCGCGATGGTGAAGAGCTTGACGACGTCCTCGTCATACTCGATTCGTACGCCAGAGCCTGCAATCGTCCCCTCGGACGCGGTAGCGGTCGCCATGCCGGTTCACCCATACGCCGTTACACAAAACCGGCGGCAGAACCGCCGCCCCAAACCATTGGAAGTCTCGCGGGCCGAACGGTCCGCGACGGAGAATCCTAGCCAGTCGATACCGCCTGTCCGGGGCGCGATCAACCCCCCGACAAACGTGACACTGGTATGTCTCAGGTTGCGCCGCAGCATTGATCCACGTCAATGTGCCAATTATCGACGCAAGGCCTTCTGCGGGCCCAACCGATGCGATAGGGCCTCGGGCGGATGGTCAATCCGGGCCGTTTCGGGCTAATCTCCAGCCCGATTCGGGTTGGTCTCGTCTTGCAGATCGCCGCCGTGCAGAATGTTAGGGAGGACGCTGGATGTCCGATACCGGAATTTGGGCCGCCGCGAGCGGGCCGGCCGGCAAGCCGCAGGTGCGGCGGATCGACATGGACCGTCCGTGGGCCTGGCTTGCCGCGGGCTGGCACGATTTCCGCTCGGCGCCAATGGTCTGTGCCGGCTATGGCGTGATCTTCGCCCTTGCCGGCTTTATCCTCGCCCTGCTGATCTGGGCCTACGACGTCTTCTATCTGGTGCTGCCGCTGACCGCCGGCTTCATGCTGATGGGGCCGATTCTGGCGGTCGGCCTCTATGAGATCAGCCGGCGGCTGGAAGCCGGCGAGCCGGTCAGCCTGGGCGTGGCGTTGACGGCGTGGCGGCGCAACGTCTCGCAGATCGCCCTGATGGGCCTGATGCTGATGCTGTTCCTGCTGGGCTGGATCCGCATCGCCACGCTGATTTTCGCGCTGTTCTTCGCCGACAACCCGCCGCGGCCGGATATGATGTTCATCATCGACGTGTTCTTCTCGGCCTCCAGCCTGCCCTTCCTGATCGTCGGGACGGCGGTCGGCGGGGTGCTGGCGGCGCTGGTCTTCACCTTCTCCGTGGTGTCGATCCCGCTGCTGCTCGACCGCGATGTCGACGTCATCACCGCCGTCGTGACGAGCACCACCGTGGTCCGTGAGAACTTCCGGCCGATGATGGTGTGGGGGTGGCTGATCGTGCTGTTCGTCGGCGCCGGCCTCGCCACGGCGTTCGTCGGGCTGATCGTGACGGTTCCGATCGTCGGCCTCGCCACCTGGCATGCCTATCGCGACAGCGTCGACTGGGGCGGCGCCTGAGGGCCGATGCCGTGGCCGCTGATGCGGGTCGGTAATACGGGTGACTGAGGCCGGCCCTGGTGGCCCCTGGATTGCCACGTCGCTGCGCTCCTCGCAATGACTGCCAGGGGGACGGGCCGGGCGTATCCGTTCATGCCGGTGTAGGACGGAATCGGGACTTTGCGCTCCCACCAAACACCGTCGTCGCGAGCCGCAGGCGTGGCGATCCAGGGCGGCCGGGGGTGGCCCCGCTCACCCCGGGGCGAAGGCGCCGCGGGGGCCGGTGATGACGAGCTGATAGACCCACTCGCCGCGGAAGCCGGGCTCGGTGCGGGCCAGTTCGGCGATGCGGGCGTAGAGCCAGGCGAGATAGTCGTCGGCGTCCTCGTCCAGCGGCCGGGCGCCTTCGTAGAGCGGGTGGCTCGAGCCGAAGACGACGGCGAGGTCCTGGCCGAAGGGCGGCGCGATCGTCGCCGTAATCCCGAGCTTCCCGTCACCGATCGAGAACGGCGCGTCGGCGGCGAATACATTGTCCGTCGCGCTTTCGTTCGGCAGCAGGTGGTAGACCTTCCCGCCGCCGTCGAAATAATCGATGTAGACATGGGCGTCGAAATCCGGCGCCTGCAGCGCCAAGACGAGCGGCGAGCCGTCCTCCAGCCGCCGGGTCGCGACCTGCGCCTCGCGGCCGACCACCAGCGGATCGTCGGTCTGGTCCGACGATTGCGGCAGCCCCATCGCCTCGACCCGGCCGAGCACGCCGCATTGCGGCTCCGGCAACACGATCAGGCTGCCGCCGACCGGGATCGAGCCGCCGACCGTCTCCGTCAGCATCGACACGACCTCGACCCGCAAGCCCTCGTCGGGCACGTGGCCGCGAATCTCCAGCCCGCCGGTCTCCGGCCGGAACGCCGCCTGCATGCGGCTGCACGGAAACTTCGCCAGGGCATCGCCGATCCCGTCGCGGACCGAGCCGGCATAGGCGCCGCTGGCGGCGACGTCGCCCGGCCGCATGAAGGACTGGATCGCCGACAGCGAGCGCTCGTCGAGCACGGCATCGGCGCCGCCGGTCCAGGCCAGCGCCGCCGAGGCGGTGACCGCCGCGTTGGCGAAGGCGGCCGGCCGCAGCCGACCGGCGACACGGTCGGCGGCGCCGGCGGCGACCGGGACAGATTGCGGCCGCCGGGAAGCCGCCGCCACGGCCGGCACCGCGACCGGCCGGGCGG
>JABDIP010000010.1 GCA_013003675.1 Inquilinus sp. | reverse complement strand
ATCAGGTAGAAATTGACGAATTCCAGCATTGCGCCGGTTTCACCATCAACCGGCCGAGACACCAAGAGAATTCGTCGTGGCGGCCGGCAGCGCGCAAGGACGGATTCCGACGCAGCCCGGGCAACGGAAAAGGGCGCCGGCCAGCCGGCACCCTTCCCGAAAGGCGATCGGACGCCGCATGAGCGGCGCCCGGCCGGCGGGTCCTACATCAGATCGGCGAGGCTGCCGAGGTCGAACAGCAGCGTCTCGCCCGCGGCGCCGTCTACGCCGTCATTGTCGGTGATCACCAGCATCCGCCGGTCGGCGCTGACCGCCAGGCTCTCCGGCTTGTCGCTGATCCAGCCGTTGGTCGCGCGCATCAGCGGCAGCAGATCGACGATTACGGTCTTCTCGACCAGCGGCAGTGTCGACGGCTCCGGCATCACCTCGTCCAGCGGTCCCGGTTCGACGCCGGCCAGCGAGATCTCCGTGACCACCTTGCGGGTGGCGTAGATGCCCGGCTGGTTGTCGCGCTCGATGATCAGGAAGCGGTCGCCGCCGATCGCCGTAATCTCCGACAACCCTACCCAGCCGCCGCGCGGCGAGCTCGGCGGATCCTTCGGATAGCGGACGAACGACCAACTGGCGGTGGCCGGGTCGTAGACTGCGAGCTTGACCTCGTCGTCGGCGTCGTCCGCCCATTCGCGCTGGATGGCGACGATGGCCTTGTCGCCCCAGGCGGCCACGCCCTCGAAGCCAAAACGCACCGAGAAGTTCGTCTCGTACGCCGTCGGCAGGCCGATCTCCTCCAATACGGTGCCGTCCGCCGCCACCCGCAACAGCAGGTTGCGCCGGCCGCGTTCGATCCGGCCCTCGGACACCACCCAGAACCCACCGTCCGGATGCACCGCGATCCCCTCCAAATCGTAGCCCTTCAGAATGCCGTCCAGCGTCAAGTCGACAAAGCCGGTGATCCGTGCCGGAGTCCGCCGGGTGTTGACGGTGTAGATCCGCGACGCGTCGTAGAAGCTGTCGTTGACCACGTAGAGGATGTGCCGGCGATGCGGGTCGGCGACCGCCCCGGACAGGGCACCCCAGCCGATCGGCGCGCCGGTCGACCGTTCGCGCCGCGAAACGATCGCCGGGTAGGTGCGCTCCCGGGCGTCGCGGGAATGGATGCTGAGCGTCGACCGGATTCCTTCCCCTTCGTCATCGACATCGGTCGCGACCACGAACAGGTTGCGCTGCGGGATCGCCAGCATCCCTTCGGGCCCCACGGCCGTCGGCAGGACATCGACCAGTCTCAGCGTGTCGCCGAGGCGGAACCGTACGGGGCGTCCATCGTCATCGTCGAAATCGTCATCGTCGTGAGCGCCGCGTTCCAGCGCATCTCTCAGCCTGTCGTCGAAGGTGAAGGCGGCGACGAAGTTGCCGGTCGCCGAACTGACGAAGATCAGGGTATCGCCGCCATATCGGGCCACGGTCACGTTCTCCGGCGTGACGCCGCCGGCCTCGGCACTTTCCTCGAGATAGTGACCGATCGACATGGCGAGATGCTCCATGAGCTCGCCGCTGTCGAAGCGCGCGCGACCGCGGGTATCGAACACCGTGAAGCCGCGCGACCCGCCGCCGTCGATTCCCTCGTTGGCGGTGACGATCAGCCGCCGCCCGAGCCAGCCGGCCCCGTCCGGCTCGCGCCGCACGTCGCGTAGGCTGCCGGTTCCGGCGATGATGCCGTCGGCGACCGTGTCCACCGCGTCCAGGTCGGCGGTGCCGGCCGGGAAATGCCTGACGACGGCGGCCGCCGCCAGATCGATCAGCACGACGTGGTTGTTGCGCTGCAGGGTGACGACCGCGTAGTCGTCGGCGTTAATGTCGATCCGCCCCGGCACCGGTTCGACCGGGCCGAATCCGGCCAGTCCCGACAGATCCACCGAAACCGCGGCGTCGCAATTCGTCGGCGTGCCGCCGGCGCTGAGGGTGAAAATGGCGACGGTGCCGGCGCCCAGCGGCGCCAAGCCGCCCGAGCCGGTTACCGTGTTGTCGACGGCGACGGCGAGAAAACCGCCGCCCGGGCTGATCGCGACGCCGTTCGGCTGGCCGAGCACGGCGCAGTTGCCGACGATCACCCGGCTGTCGACATCGATCACCGCCACGTGGCCGGCCATCGCGGCCGGTCCGCCGGTCGTGTCGACGCCGACATAGGCGTAGGCGCCGCCGACGGCGATTTCGGTCGGATTGCCGCCGACATCCAGTGATCCATCGCCGACCGGATCGGCCGGATCGGCAATGTCGACGAAGCCGATGCCGCCGCGAGCCGGGTCGGAATAGAGCAGCGTCATTCCGTCCCCACTTGCCGCGACGCCCTGAGCCGTCGTCGCTGTCGTCGGATCGACGCCGTCAGGCAGGTTCAGAAATACCGGATAGGTGGCGAGCCGCTGGAAGTGCTGCGGCTCGGCGCTGGCCGCGCTTGCGGCCAAGCTGATGGCAATTGCGCCGCCGGTGAGCAGCGCAGCGTGAAATCTGTCCATGTTCATTCGGACTCCCCCAAATCCCCACGCCAATCCGGCAAGGCCCCCACGACCTGGACGGGTACGAGCGCCACCCCTGGCTCCCGTTTTTGGCGAATTGGACAAACTTTCGCCGCAAAGTATTTAAGCTTTGATAACGGGAAGTCCGTCGACAGTTCATGTCGCGGCCGGCGGAGGCGGCGGTCTGCCGGGATGGCGTCCGCGCACCGGGCCGAGGTGGCCCGGGCCGGAGCCTCCGATCGGCAATCTGCTGGATGTCTTGGGCCGGATGTCTTGGAATCGTGGTCGGCTGCGAGCGGCGCCCCTATCCGCCCAGGAACGACTCCGCCACCTCGCGGTTGGCGAGCAGGGCGGCGCCGGTGTCGGTGAAGCGGTTGCGACCGGTGGCGAGGACGAAGCCGCGATCGGCGACCTCCAGCGCCATGCGGGCGCGGTCTCGACCTCCGTCAGGACCCGCAGATCGTCCAACGAACAATCCTCGGATTTCAGCCACACCTGCCGGCCAGATCGAGCCGATTGATCCATACCGCCCTCCCGATACTGCATCGGAACCCGAACCATGGGTTGCCCCTCCATTCAATCGCCTGGAAGTTCTCGGCACAATGCGCGGCGAACAATTCGTTGATGGCACGTGCATCGCAGCGGAGTTGACCGACCTCCTTTGTTCGGTGTGCAATGGCTGCCGCGGGATCGAAGCTGCGGCAAGCGGCGTCAACGAACGACCGGCATCAGGGAGCAAGTACGGGGGGTGCGCGCCGCGAGGGGATTCATCGCCATTGTCGATCGCATTAACCGCCTGATCGGGCGGGTCGTGATGTACGGCATCTTCGCGATGATGGGCGTGCTGCTCTGGTCGTCGATCTCCAAGACCTTCTTCGTCCCGTCTTTGTGGACGCTCGAGATCGCGCAGTTCGCGATGGTTGCCTATTACATCCTGGGCGGCCCCTATTCCATTCAGCTCGGCTCCAACGTGCGCATGGATCTGCTCTATGGCACCTGGTCGAACCGCCGCAAGGCATGGACCGACGCCATCACCGTCCTGTTCCTGATCTTCTATCTCGGCGTCCTGCTGTGGGGCGGCATCGACAGCACGATCTATGCCTTCAAATACGGCGGCGAGCGCAGCCCGACCGCCTGGCGCCCCTATCTGTGGCCGATCAAGGTGATCATGTGCGTCGGCATCTTCCTGATGCTGCTGCAATCCGTTTCGGAATTGTTCAAGGACATCCTGCGCATCCGCGGCGAACAGATCTGATGTCCTACGAGCTGATCGCCCTGCTCATGTTCTCGACGATGATGCTGATGCTGCTGACCGGGCAGCGGGTGTTCGGCGCCATAGGCTTTGTGGCGGTGGTCGCGGCCCTGGTGCTGTGGGGCGACCGGGGCGGCTTCGACCTCGCCTTCTCGTCGGCCATGAAGCTGATGAAATGGTATCCGCTGCTGACCCTGCCGATGTTCATCTTCATGGGCTACGTGCTGTCGGAATCGAGGATCGCCGACGATCTCTACCGGATGTTCCACGTCTGGATGGGCGGCCTAAGCGGCGGTCTCGCCGTCGGCACGATCGGGCTGATGGTGCTGATCTCGGCGATGAACGGGTTGTCGGTCGCCGGCATGGCCATCGGCGCCACCATCGCCCTGCCCGAGCTGCTGAAACGGGGCTACGACAAGCGGATGGTCACCGGGGTCATCCAGGCCGGGTCGTCGCTGGGAATCCTCGTGCCGCCCTCGGTGGTGCTCGTGCTCTACGCCATGATCGCGCGTCAGCCGGTCGGACAGCTCTGGCTGGCCGGGGTGATACCGGGGCTGATGATGGCGGCGATGTTCGTCGTCTATATCGTCATCCGCTGCAGCGTGAACCCCGCCCTCGGCCCGGCGCTGCCCGCCGCCGAGCGCGATGTCGGCCGTGCCGAGAGGCTGCGCCTGCTTCGCGCCGGGCTGCTGCCGTTGTTCATCTTCGCGGCGATGATGGTGCCCTTCGTGAACGGCTGGACATCGCTGGTCGAGAGTTCGGCCATCGGCGCGCTGGCGGCGTTTGCGGCAGCCGTGATCAAGGGCCGCATGACACGCGCGGTGTTCGAGACATCGGTGCGCCAGACGCTTGCGATATCCTGCATGTTCATGTGGATCATCCTGGCCGCGCTGGCCTTCGGCGCCGTGTTCGACGGGCTGGGCGCGGTCAAGGCAATCGAGAGCGTCTTCACCGAGCGCCTCGGCCTCGATCCGTGGATAATCCTGATCCTGATGCAGCTCAGCTTCATCCTGATGGGCACGTTCCTCGACGACACCGCCATGCTGGTGATCGTCGCGCCGCTGTACGTGCCGCTGGTCGGCGCGTTGGGCTTCGACCTGATCTGGTACGGCGTGCTCTACACGATCACCACGCAGATCGCCTACATGACCCCGCCCTTCGGCTATAACCTGTTCCTGATGAGGGCCATGGCGCCGCCGGAAATCGGCGTCGGCGACATCTACCGGTCGATCGTCCCGTTCGTGTTGGTGATGATCGTCGCGCTGACAGTCATTATGGTCGTTCCCGACATCGCGCTGTGGCTGCCGGAGACCATCTACAACAACTGACAACGAAGAGACCCCAGCCCATGGGGCCAACCAAGAAACGACATCGACACTGGAACGGAGAGGTAACACGATGACCACACGTCGCACGTTTATCAAGACCGCCGCGGCTGCCGCGCCGGCCGCGGCCGCCGGCGCCATCGCCGCGCCGGCGATCGCCCAGTCCAAGATCAGGTGGCGGCTGCAGACCTATGCCGGCCCGGCGCTGGCCGAGCACGTGATCAAGCCGGCCATCGACAGCTTCAACAAGATCGCCGGCGACCGGATGGAGATCGAACTGTTCTTCGCCGACCAACTGGTACCGACCGGCGAGCTGTTCCGCGCCATGCAGCGCGGCACCATCGATGCGGTGCAGTCCGACGACGATTCGATGGCCTCGCCGACCGAGGTGACGGTCTTCGGCGGCTACTTCCCGTTCGCGTCGCGCTATTCCCTCGATGTGCCGGTGCTGTTCAACCAGTACGGCCTCAACGAGATCTGGGATGCCGAGTATTCCCGCGTCGGCGTCAAGCACATCTCGGCCGGCGCCTGGGACCCGTGCCATTTCGCCACCAAGGATCCGATCCGCAGCCTGTCCGATCTGAGGGGGAAGCGCGTCTTCACCTTCCCGACCGCCGGGCGCTTCCTGTCCCAATTCGGCGTTGTGCCGGTGACCCTGCCCTGGGAAGATATCGAGGTCGCGGTCCAGACCGGTGAGCTCGACGGCATCGCCTGGTCGGGCATCACCGAGGATTACACGGTCGGCTGGGCCGACGTGACCGACTACTTCCTGACCAACAACATCTCCGGCGCCTGGGCCGGATCGTTCTTCGCCAATATGGACCGCTGGAACGAACTGCCGGAAGATTTGCAGGAGTTGCTGCGGGTCTGCATGGACCAGTCGCACTATTACCGCCAATGGTGGTACTGGGGCGGCGAAGCCAGCCTGCGCGTCAACGGCACCAAGATGCAGTTGACCACCATCCCCGATGACGAGTGGCAGACGGTGG
>JABDIP010000583.1 GCA_013003675.1 Inquilinus sp. | reverse complement strand
GCCTCCGCCTGCGCGTCGGCAGTGCCTTCCTGCGGCCGCGGCGCCCCCGGCGCGGGCGGCGGCAGGTCGAAGCTGGGCGGCAAGGTCAATGGCGCCCGGGCGACGACGGCGAACTCGTCCGGCGTCTTGCGCTCCATACCCATCAGCGCGCGCATGTCCGCACAGCCCGGCAGCAGCAGCGCCAGGGTGAACAATAGGGCCAGTCGCCGGCAGCAACGCGTCATTGGTTCTCCCCGCCGGTTCCGCCGGGCGGCGCCTTGCCGGAGTCCGGGCCGAACACGCTGTCGTACAGCAGCAGCGCGACGCCGATGCTGATAGCGCTGTCCGCCACGTTGAAAGTCCAAAAATGCCAGCCGAACAGATGGAAGTCGAGGAAGTCGGCTACCGCGCCGAAGCGCACCCGGTCGATCACGTTACCTATGGCGCCGCCGATGACGAGGCCGAGGGCAAGGGCCAGGATCCGCCGCTCCGCCTGGCGCAGCCAGTTGAGCAGGAACGCGGTGATCGCCAGCGGAAACACGGTGAGGACCCAGCGTCCGACATCGCCGCCATCGCCGAACATGCCGAAGCTGACGCCCGTGTTCCAGGCCATCCGCAGGTTGAAGAAACTCGTGACCTCGATGACCCTGGGCGGCTGCATCACCTTTTCCAGGATAACCCATTTGCTGATCTGGGCGGCGACCAATACCGCCGCCGCGACGATCAGCCCGAACCGCAGCAAACGACCGCGCACCGCCGCCACCGGCCCCGCCTCAACCGCCGAGGGCATCGACCGCCTCCGCGCAACGGCCACATAGGGCCGGATGCTCGGGCCGGCTGCCCACCTCCGGCAGCACCCGCCAGCAGCGGCCGCATTTGTCGCCCTCCGCCGGAAGCGGCACCGCCGCCACCTCGGCCACGTCGGGCAGCCGGAAGGCGTCGGCCGGCGCGTCGCCGGAGATCAGTTCGATACCGGAGGTGATGGCGATGTCGGCAAAGTCGACGCTCTCCGCGACGGCCTTCAGCCCGGCCGGCAGATAGACCGCCGGGCGCGCCTGGAGCGACGAGCGGATACGTTTTTCCGCCCGTTCGAGTTCCAGCGCGCCGGTGACGACCCGTCGCACCCGGCGGATCTGCTGCCACTTCTCGGCCAGCGCGTCGTCGCGCCATGCCGCCGGCACCTCCGGGAACAGCCTTTCGTGCACGCTGCCGGCCTCCTCGCCCATGCGGGTCAGCCACGCCTCCTCGGCGGTGAAGCAGACGATCGGCGCCAGCCACGCGGTCAGGCAATCGTACAGATGGTCGAGCACGGTGCGCGCCGCCCGCCGCCGGTCGCTGTCGCGCCGGTCGCAATAGAGCGTGTCCTTGCGGATGTCGAAATAGAACGCCGACAGATCGACGGCGCAGAACTGGTGCAGCGCCGTCGACAGGACATGGAAGTCGAAATCTTCGACCGCCTGGCGGATTTCTCCGTCGAGTTCATGGAGCCGATGCAGCACCCAGCGCTCCAGTTCCGGCATCTCGGCCGCGGCGATGCGCTCGCTCTCGCCGAAGCCGTCGAGCGCGCCGAGCAGATAGCGCAGCGTGTTGCGCAGCCGCCGGTACATGTCGGCATGGTGCTTGACGATCTCCGGCCCGATGCGGTGATCCTCGAAATAATCCGAGCCGACCACCCAAAGCCGCAGGATGTCGGCGCCGCTCTGTTCGATGATCTTTTGCGGCTCGATCGAGTTGCCGAGCGATTTCGACATCTTCCGGCCGTTCTCGTCCAAGGTGAAGCCATGCGTCAGGACGGCGTCATAGGGCGCCCGGCCACGGGTGCCGCAGCTTTCCAGCAGCGAGGAGTGGAACCAGCCACGATGCTGGTCGGAGCCCTCAAGGTAGAGTGAGGCGGGCGAGGCCAGGTCGTCACGCGCCTCCAGCACGAAGGCGTGGGTGCAGCCGGATTCGAACCAGACATCGACGATGTCGAAGACCTGCTCGAAGTCGGCGGCGCTGTAGTCGTTGCCGAGGAAGTCCTGCGGGTCGCGGGCGAACCAGGAATCCGAGCCCTCCGCCTCGAAGGTGTCGGCAATCCGCTTGAAGACCGCCTCGTCGCGCAGCACCTCGCCGCTGGCCTTGGCGACAAAGATGGCGATCGGCACACCCCAGGCCCGTTGCCGGCTGATGCACCAGTCCGGCCGGTTCTCGATCATCGAGCGCAGGCGGCGCTGGCCGGCGGCCGGCACGAAACGGGTGTCGTCGATCGCCTTCAGCGCGGTCTCGCGCAGGCCGTTGGTGTCCATCGAGATGAACCATTGCGGCGTCGCGCGAAAGATCAGCGGCGCCTTCGAGCGCCAGGAATGGGGATAGGAGTGCTTCAGCCGGTCGCGGGCGAGCAGACGGCCGGCATGGTCGAGCGCGACGCTGACCTGGCGGTTGGCGTCGCCGGCCTTGCCCTCGGCGGTATAGATCACGGCGCCGGCGAACAGCGGCACATGGTCGTAGTAGCGGCCGTCCTCGGCCACCGTCGCCGGCGTCTGGATGCCGTGCCGGCTGCCCAGCTCGAAATCGTCGGCGCCATGGCCGGGGGCGATGTGGACGATTCCGGTCCCCTGCTCGGTGGTGACGAACTCAGCCGCCAGCGCCGGGACGTCGAAGGCGTATGCGTCGGCCCCGCCCTGCCCCTCCAGCGGGTGGCGGCAGACGGTGCCGGCAAGCGCCGTGCCGGGGAAGCGGTCGAGGCAGGTCCAGCCGGCGATCTTCGCCTCGGCGGCGACCGTGTCGGCCAGTTCGGTCGCCAGCACCAGTGTCTCGCCGACCGCCGCCTTGCTCTCCTCGGCCACCGAGTCGACGCGGTAGACGCCGTACTCGATCGCCTCGCCATAGGCGACGGCGCGGTTGCCGGGGATGGTCCATGGCGTGGTCGTCCAGATCAGCACCGAGGCGCCGGCCATGGTCTTCCGCGGCGCCTGGTCGACCGGGAAGCGGACCCAGATGGTGGTCGAGACGTGGTCCTCGTACTCGACCTCGGCCTCGGCCAGCGCGGTCTTCTCGACCACCGACCACAGCACCGGCTTCATGCCGCGATACAGGCCGCCATTCAGCGCGAACTTGTGGATCTCGCGGACGATCTGCGCCTCGGCGGCGTTGGTCATGGTGGTATAGGGCGTGTGCCAGTCGCCGATCACGCCGAGGCGCTGGAACTCCTGCGCCTGGACCTCGACCCAGTGCCGCGCGAAGCGGCGGCATTCGTCACGGAACTGCAGGATCGGCACATCGTCCTTGTCCTTGCCCTCGGCGCGGTACTTCTCCTCGATCTTCCATTCGATCGGCAGGCCATGGCAGTCCCAGCCGGGAACATAGTTGGAGTCATGACCGGCCATCTGCTGGGTGCGGACGACGAGGTCCTTGAGGATCTTGTTGATGGCGTGGCCGATATGCAGATGGCCGTTGGCGTAGGGCGGGCCGTCATGCAGCACGAAGCGCGGCCGGCCCTTGGACTGCTCGCGCAGGCGGCGGTACAAATCCACCTCGCGCCAGCGGGCCAGCAACTCCGGCTCCTTCTTCGGCAGCCCGGCGCGCATGGGGAAATCGGTACGCGGCAGGAAAACGGTCGCGCGGTAGTCGACCTCCGGCGTCGCGGTATCGGAAACGGTCATCGGAAACCCTTCTCGCCATCCCCGGCGGCGCCGACCCTCGACGGGGCGCGGCCGGCCGTCGGGACGACCTTGGAATAGCGTGGCGATCTTATCGCGGTTGATTGCGGCGCCGTCGCGGCAGCCTCGACCCGGCCCCCAGCCTAGAGGACCGGGGCGATAATTCGCCCGGCGCGGCCGAAGGGCCGGCCTATGGCGCCGTCGCGGCGATCTGCAAGGCGGTTGAGCATGGCGGCCGGGATGTTAGCGGAACAGGGCCGGGGGTCAAGGAATGAAGGACGGGCCCGCCGTCGACCGTCACTCCGCCAGCGCCAGCCGCGCGGCGGCGCTGTCGCGATCCATCTGCCCGATCAGCGCCTCGACGCCGTCGAACTTGATCTCCGGCCGCAGCAACTCGATGAGCTCGACGCGCAGATGACGGCCGTAGAGGTCGTCGTCGAAATCGAACAGATGCGCCTCGAGCAGCGGCTGTTCCACCGCGTACATCGGCCGGATGCCGAGATTGGCGACACCATCGTGCCAGACCGGCGGACCGCCGGTATCGACCGCCGCCCGCATCGCATAAACGCCATAGGCCGGCCGCAGATAGTCGGCCATGGCGATATTGGCGGTCGGATAGCCGAGCAGGCGGCCGCGCTGGTCGCCCTGCTCGACCCGGCCCTCGACCTCCCACGGCCGGCCGAGGATCTCCGCCGCCTGGCGCGGCTGGCCGTCGCGCAGGAAGGCCCGGGCGCGGCTGGAGGAGAAGGTGCCGCCACTTTCGTCCGAGGCTCGGGTCACCACGGTGACGCCGAAACCGTGGCGGCGGCCATAGCCGAGCAACGTCTCGGCATTGCCCTGGCGGTTGTGGCCGAAGCAGAAGTCGTAGCCGATCGTCACATGGCTGGCGCCGAGGCCACCGACCAACACCTCCTCGACGAACCAGTCGGCGCTCTGGTGGGCGAATTCGGCATCGAAATGCAGCACGACATGGAGCTCGACGCCGAGCGGTTCGAGCAACCGGGCGCGGATGCGGAACGGCGTCAGCCGGAACGACGGCTCGTCCGGGCGGAACACGCTGCGTGGATGCGGCTCGAAGGACAGCACGGCCAGCTTGGCGCCGCTGGCGTGGGCGACGGCGGTCGCCTCGGCGATGACGATCTGGTGCCCGCGATGCACGCCGTCGAAATTGCCGACCGCCACCACCGTGCCGCGCAATTCGGGCGGCACGTCCCGATGGTGTCTGAAGATCTGCATCGCCGCCGCTCCGGCCCCTCCCGGCCCAAAATCGCGTGCGACTATAGTGGCGGCGGGGGCGCCCGGCCAGCGCAGCCGCACCGGGCCGTCGCAGGCGGGCCATTGGGAGAGTTCGGGCCGCGGTGCGGCCCGGGGATTACGCCTTTTCGCGCGTCGGCACCATGACCGTGGCTTCGCCGTCGATCACCACCTTGCCGCCGACCAGACACTCGGTCTTGAGCACGGCACGCCGCTTCTCGGGGACGATCTCGGTGACCGTGCAGCGGGCGGTGACGGTATCGCCGGCCCGCACCGGCGCGGTGAACCGCAGCGACTGGCTGATGTAGATGGCGCCGGGGCCGGGCAGCTTGGTGCCGAGTACCGCGGAGATGAAGCCGGCGCTCAACATGCCATGGGAGATGCGGCCCTTGAACAGCGTTTCCCTGGCGTATTCCTCGTTCAGATGGACCGGATTGGTGTCGCCGGATACACCGGAGAACAGGATGATATCGGCATCGGTCAGGGTCTTGGCGAAACTGGCGGACATGCCGACCGCGAGATCCTCCAGGTAGTAGCCCTCGATGCGGTCGTCGTAGCGGCGAAAATCGTCCACGATCTCAGTCTCCTGCATCGTTCCGCCCGCCGCGCCGACGCGGCCCATTGTGCGCAGCACGAGTTATTTGTGCATCGCAATATATGCGGCGAATTCCGTTAACGACAAGTGAATCGAAGGTATAGCGCCGGTTTGACGCAACGATCGGCTACGGCGTTCCGGGATTCGGGCCGGGCGCGAACGGCAGTGCGGCGCGGCGTTTGCTGCGGCGCAGAGGCGCAGCAAACCGCCCCGGCGCCGGAAGACGACTCAGACCGGCGCCACGCTCTCCGCCAGCCGGGCGACCCCCTCGACCGGCCCCAGTTCGGCCAAATGCTCGGCGATGGTGCGGCCGGTCGCCGGGTGGCGCCAGCCGGCGGCGATGTCGGCGGCGGGGGCCAGCACGAAGGCACGCTCGGCGAGCCGGGGGTGCGGGACCTCCAGCCCCGGCTCGTGCACCACGCGATCGCCGTAGAGCACGATGTCGATGTCGATCTGCCGTGGCCCATACCGGTGCGAGGCGGTGCGTCCGACCCGCCGCTCCAGCGCCTTGGCGGCGTCGAGCAGTGGCCGCGGCGCCAGATCGGTGCGCGCGGTCAGCGCCATGTTGAGATAGGGGTCCTGGTCGACATCGTACATCGGCGCCGTCTGGTAGACCGGCGAGACGGCCTCGATCTCGACCAGCCGGCCGAGCCCGGCCACCGCCGCCCGCAGATTGGCGAGGCGGTCGCCCATATTGGCCCCCAATCCCAGCAAGATGCGCGTCACCGGCCCGATCTCCCACCCTCGCGGCCCCGCCGGGCGGCGGGCCCGGGTTTATGGCCTTGTCCCCCGGGAAAGTCGAGGTGTATGCAGTCGGCCATCCGCCCCCTTCCCTGCCGCCCCCGAGGAGCCGCGCCGGTGACCGAGACCCATCTGCTGAAGGGCAAGCCCCTGGCCGACACGTTGCGCCAGGAGATTTCCGCCGAAATCGCCCGGCTGAAGGCCGGCGGCGTGATGCCGCTGATGGCGGTGATCGTCGCCAGCGCCGACCCGGCGGCGATCAAATATGCCGAGGCGAAGCAGCGCGCGGCGGAAAAGCTGGGCATCGAGATCGATCTGATCCGGTTCGACCCGTCGCTCGGCCAGGCGGCGCTGGAGACCCTGGTGGCGGAGCTTTCGGGCGAGGCGCGGGTGCACGGCATCCTGCTGGAACTGCCGCTGGCCGGCGGGCTGAAGGCGGAACCGGCGATCGGCCATATCGATCCGGAAAAGGACGTCGACGGGCTGACCGCCGCCAATCTGGGCCTGATCGCCGCCGGCAACGAGGCGGCGGCGATCGCCCCGGCGACGCCGCTGGCCTGCATCCGCCTGGCGGAGAGCGCCGCCCCGCTGGCCGGTCGGCGGGCGGTGGTGATCGGCCGCGGCCGCTCGGTCGGCCGGGCGCTGATCCCGATGCTGATCAACCGCGATGCGACGGTCACGATCTGCCACACCAAGACGCCGGACCTGCGGGCGGCCATCGACCCTTGCGACTTCGTCTTCGTCGCCGCCGGCCGCGCCGGGCTGATCGGCGGCGACCACCTGCGCGACGGGCAGATCGTCATCGATGCCGGCATCAATGTGGTCGCCGACGGCGCCGGCGGCGAGAAGATGGTCGGCGATGTCGACGCCGCCGGAGCGATCGACACCGTCGCGGCGTTGAGCCCGGTGCCCGGCGGCGTCGGCCCGCTGACCTCGACCATCGTCTTCGCCAATCTGATGCGCGCGATCGCCCTGCAGCGCGCGGCGGCGGACCGGGCATGAGCGGCAGCCTGTGGGACTGGGGCCTGGCGGAATTCCGCGACCGCACCGCCAGCGACGCGCCGATCCCCGGCGGCGGTTCCGCCGCCATGGTCTCGGCCGCGATCGGCCTCGGCCTGGTGCTGATGGCGCTGCGGGTGACCGCCCGCAAGGCCAGTGACAAGACGGCGCTGACCCCGCTGATCGATGGCGGCGACCGTCTGCTGGCCGAGTTGTCGGCGCATGCCGATGCGGATATCGCCGTGTTCGACGCCTATATGAAGGCGCTGAAGCTGCCGCGCGGCAGCGAGGCGGAGAAGGCCGCCCGTCGCGCCGCCATCGCCGATGCGGCGGCGGCG
>JABDIP010000564.1 GCA_013003675.1 Inquilinus sp. | reverse complement strand
GAATAGGGCGGCGCCGCCGCCCGGCGCCGCCCTATTCCCCGCAAACGCCGCGCTCATGCGGCGGAAACCAGAACGTCGGTCCACAGCTCTGCCGGATCGGGCTCCGGGCTCTGCTGGGCGAATTCCGCCGCATCGTTGACGATGCCGCGGATTTCCTTGTCGACCGCCTTGAGGTCGTCCTCGCCGGCGCCGGCGTCGTCGAGCAGCCGCTTCTTCACGAACTCGATCGGATCGGAGGTCTCGCGGACCTGGCTGACCTCCTCGCGCGAGCGGTATTTTGCCGGGTCGGACATCGAGTGGCCGCGATAGCGATAGGTCATCATTTCCATGATGTACGGCCCCTTGCCCGAGCGCGCGTGCTCCAGCGCCTCGAGCGCCGCCTCCTCGACCGCCAGCACGCTCATGCCGTCGACCTGCCGGCCCGGAATGCCATAGGCGGCACCGCGCTGGTAGAGGGCGGTGCCGGCGGCGGCGCGGGTGACCGAGGTGCCCATGCCATAGCGGTTGTTCTCGATCACGAACACCGCCGGCAGCTTCCACAGGGCGGCCATGTTAAAGCTCTCGTAGACTTGGCCCTGGTTGGTCGCGCCGTCGCCCATGTAGATCGCCGCGACGCCCTTGTCCTTGCGGTATTTGTGCGCGAAGGCGAGGCCGTTGCCGAGCGAGACCTGGGCGCCGACGATGCCGTGGCCGCCGAAGAACCCCTTCTCGCGGCTGAACATGTGCATCGAGCCGCCCTTGCCGCGCGAATAGCCGCCGCGACGGCCGGTCAGCTCGGCCATCACGCCGCGCGGCTCCATGCCGCAGGCGAGCATGTGGCCGTGGTCGCGATAGCCGGTGATCACGCTGTCCTGCGGCTGGTGGGCAGCACTCATGCCGACCACCACCGCCTCCTGGCCGATATAGAGGTGGCAGAAACCGCCGATCAGCCCCATGCCGTAGAGCTGGCCCGCCTTCTCCTCGAAGCGGCGGATCAGCAGCATCTCGCGATAGAATTTGAGCAGGGTTTCCTTCGACGCCTCGGACTTCGCGGCCTTGCCGCCGGTAGCCTTCGGTTTCGCGGGTTTTTCCTTGCCGGCGGACGGTTTGCTGGTGGCCAACGGGCCCTCCCTACTCTGGCGTGGAATCCGGCCGGCGCCAAGCCCATGCGGCGGGCGGCCGTAGGGACTTGATAAAGTGGTCATACCAATTTTGCAAGCGCGGCCCCGGCCGGCCCGCGGTCAGGATTGCGGCGCCCGCCCCCGCGCGGCCAGTACGGCGATCGCCAGCGACAGCGCGACCAGCAGGGTCCGGGCGACCCGAAGGCCGGTCCGCTCGGCGACCAGGCCGATCACCGGCGGCCCGGTCAAGAGGCCGGTATAGCCGGCCGTAGCGACCGCGGCGATGCCGGCCCCCGCCCCCATTGTGCCGAGCCGGGAGGCGCGGCGGATCATGATCGGGAACACCACCGAGTTGCCGACACCGACCAGGGCGAAGCCGAATACCGCAATCCAGGTGCCGCCGCCGGCCAGGGCGAGCCCCATGCCGATCGCCGCCAGGACGCCGCACAGGCGCAGCAGCCGGACCGAGCCGATCCGGCCGTCGACCCGGTCGCCGGCCAGCCGGCCCGCCGCCATGGTCAGCGAGAAGGCGACGAAGCCGGTCGCCGCCGCCTGCGGCCCGGCGGCATAGACGTCGCGCAGGAACACCGCGCTCCAATCGGCGACGGCGCCTTCCACCAGCAGGGCGCTGAAGGCGATCAGGCCGAGCCACCACAGGGCGCCGTGCGGCAGCGCGAAGGCCGGCGCGACCGCCGCCGACCCGCCGCGGTCCGGCAGCAGGAAGCGGTTGGCGACCAGGACCGTCGCCAGCAGCACGATCGCCACCAGCCCGAGATGAATGTCGAGCGGCATGCCCAGTGCCGCCGCCCCCGCCCCCGTTGCCGCGCCGAGCAGCGCGCCGAGGCTGAACACGCCGTGCAGCATCGACAGGAAGACCCGGCCGGTGCGGTGCTCGCCATGGGCCGCCTGGGCGTTCATCGCCACGTCGGTGGCGCCGGCCAGCATGCCGAACAGCAGCAGCGCCCCGGCCAGTGCCGGTAGGCTGGAGGCAAGGGCGACCAGCGGCAGCGACAGGCACATGCCGACCGCCATCGCCCGGACGATGCCAAAGCTGCCGATGCGGCCGATCAGCCAGCCGGCGATCGGCATCGACAGCATGGCGCCGCCGCCGACCGCGAACAGCGCCAGGCCGAGCTGGTCGTAGGACAGCCCGAGCGCCGCCCGGGTCTCCGGGATCCGCGGGAACCAATTGGCGAGCGCCATGCCGCTGACGCCGAACAGGGCGCCGACGGCGGCGATGAAGCGGCTTCCGGCGCGGTGCGAAAGCGGCGCGACGGACTGGGGCGCGGAGGAATCGGGCGCGGAGGACGGGGTGTCCGGCATGGGTCCGAGGGTCAGGAAGGCCGCGCGGACGGCCGGTTGTCGGCAGCCTAGCGCGGGCCGGTATCGCCGTCGCCGGGCATCGGCGCCGACCAGCGCGGATAGAAATACACCACGTCATCGGGATGGGCGAAGTTCAACATCACCCGCGCCCGCTCCTCCAGCATGTCCGGGTCGAGCTGTTCGACGCCGAGCAGCGAGACCCGGTGCTCCAGGCGCTCGCGTTCCGCCCGCAGCGCCGACAGGGTCTCGTCGGCCTGCGCCAGCTCGGTCCGCAGATGGCTGCGCGCCAGGACGCCGTGGTCGCCCTGTACCGCGTGATAGAGGAAATAGCCGACCAGAAACGCGCCGACCGCCGGCACCAACGCCGGCCGCAGCTTCCTGCGCAGGGTGTAGAAATCGATCATAGCCGAATCGAATCACGCCGATTCGCCCGCGTCAACTGGAAAAAACGAACAGACTCAGCGCGTTATTGGCTCCGGCTGGCAACCCGTTGGAAAGACTCCATTTTCGCTGGCTGTCAAGCCGCCGGATAGTCCGGTCTTGTTTTCATTCGAAACCTGGGTGGCTGTATCCAAACCGCTCAGCCGCTCAGAACCCTACTGCGAATGGCGGCCTTCGGATCAGAAACCGATCGTCCCAGTTGTGCGTTTGCTTGAGCCGTCGATAGCCAGGAGGGGACCATCCGGTGGCTG
>JABDIP010000555.1 GCA_013003675.1 Inquilinus sp. | reverse complement strand
GCAATTTCCCGCCGGAGGTGTTGATGCCGTGGAAAGAGAGTTCGGTGATGGAGGAACGTCTACGTTTTGTCGCTCGCCTTCTGGAGGGGGAGAGGATGAGCGATGTGTGCCGGGAGTTCGGGATCTCGCGCAAGACCGGCTACAAGATCTTCAACCGCTACAAGGAGGAGGGACTCGAGGCGCTCAGCGACCGCTCGCGCCGGCCGGTGCGCTATGCCAATCAACTGCCCGAGCCGGTGGAACGGCTGATCGTCGATTGCAAGCGCGACAAGCCGCACTGGGGCGCGCGCAAGATCCGCGAGCTGCTGGTGCGCAAGCTCGCCGGCGACGTCCGCATCCCCGCCAGGAGCACGGTGCATGCAGTGCTCGACCGCCACGGCCTGGTCAAGCGTGCCCGCCGGCGGCGCCACAGGGCGCACGGCACGCCCCTGTCGCAAGCCGCCCGGCCCAACGATCTGTGGTGCACCGATTTCAAGGGCGAGTTCAAGCTCGGCAACCGCCGATACTGTTACCCCCTGACGGTGACGGACCAGGTGTCACGCTTCCTGCTCCTGTGCGAGGCGCTTGAAGCGACAAAGGAAGGCCCGGTCATCGAAGCCTTTGTCCGTCTGTTCAAGGACCGCGGCCTGCCGGCGGCCCTCAGAAGCGACAACGGCCTGCCATTCGCCAGCCCCAACGGCCTCTACAACCTCTCCAAGCTCTCGGTCTGGTGGCTGAGACTCGGCATTCAAATCGAGCGCATCAAGCCGGGGCACCCGCAGCAGAACGGCCGTCACGAGCGCATGCATCTGACGCTGAAGACCGAGACCACACGCCCGCCCGGCATGAACAGCCTGCAGCAGCAGGACCGCTTCGACGCGTTCATGAGCGAATTCAATGAAGAGCGGCCCCATGAGGCGCTCGGCATGCGCTGCCCGGTCGAACTCTACAGCCCCTCTTCAAGGCCCTACACCGGCCTGCCGGAGCTCGAATACCCCTTCCACGACCGCGACATCCTGGTCACCGCATGCGGGCGCATCTGCATGCATCGCAAAAAGATCAACATCTCCACCGTGCTCGCCGGTCGGAGGCTCGGTATCAAGGAAACCGACGATGGCATTTGGCTCGTCAGCTTCATGCACTACGATCTGGGATATATCGACCTGGAGCAGAGAACCTTGCAGACCATCGACAATCCGTTCGGCACGAGATTGTCACCCATGTCTTAGGTACGCTCTGTTACCTATGTCTCCGGACCGGACAGAAGCAGGGTGGCGGAGAGAGAGGGATTCGAACCCTCGGTACGCTCGCGCGTACAACGGTTTTCGAGACCGCCCCATTCAACCACTCTGGCACCTCTCCGCGGGACCTTCGGGCGCGGGTGGCCGGGGATCGGGACAAAACCGCCCGGCCGGTCCGAAGGCGGCGGGACATTAGCCCAAGCCCATTTCGCCCGCAAGCGCGGCGCGCGGCCCCCATCGCCCATCGGCGCGGTCGTTCCCGGCGGCAAGAATTACCCCTCGGCGCCGGGCGATTTGCGCTAGCATCACCGGTCTTCGGCAATCCCTTCCAGGCTCGCCCGCGATGGTACGGTCGATCGTCAGCCGACCGGACCGGCGTTGCGCGCCGTCCGGGCCTCCGGCCCCTACCCCTGTCCCTGCCGCCCGCCTGCACGCCCGGCGGCGGCGATGATCGCGGCGGTGCTGCCGGTCGAGGAGCGCCGTGGCTTCGCCATCGCGCTGATGCTGGTCGCCTTTCTCTGCTTCACGATGATCGACACCTGCGCCAAATGGCTGGTTCTGTCCGGCCTGCCGCCGCTGGAGGTCGCCTTCATCCGCTATGCCGGGCATCTGCTGATCATCGCCGGGCTGGTGGGCCCGAGGGATTGGCGCGGCGTCGCCCGGACCAACGCGCCGCTGGTCGCGGTTCTGCGCGGCGGGTTCCTGGCCGGCGCCACGATCTTCAACTTCTTCGCCCTGCGCTACCTGCCGCTGAGCGTGACCTCGGCGATCTTCTTCACGGTGCCGCTCTGGATCTGCCTGCTCGGCGGCCCGATGCTCGGCGAGTGGATCGGCCCGCGCCGCGCCACGGCGGTGGCGGTCGGTTTCGCCGGCATCCTGATCGTCACCCGGCCCGGGCTCGGCGCCATGCACTGGGCGGTGCTGCTGTCGATCGGCGCGTCGCTCTGCGCCTCGCTCTATTTCCTGCAGACCCGCCGGCTGGCCGGTATCGACTCCACGCCGACCCAGCAAGTCTACGCCGCCGGGATCGGCACGCTGGCCCTGGCGGCTCCGGCCCTGCTCGACTGGAGCTGGCCCGGGGATCTCGTCGGTTGGCTGGCCTTCGCCGCGATCGGCGGCTTCGGGTGGGCCGGGCACCAGATCACCGTGATCGCGCACCGCATGGCGCCGGCGACGACCCTGGCGCCGTTCGTCTATCTGCAGATCATCTTCATGACCGGCGCCGGCTGGATCGTCTTCGGCACGGTGCCGGATGTCTGGGTCTTCGTCGGTGCCGCGGTCGTGGTCGCCAGCGGCCTGTTCATCTGGATGCGCGAGCGGCGGCTGGAACGGGGCCGCTTTCCGGACGAAAAACTGGGCCATTGAGGCCCCGCGAGCGAATGCGAGCGAAGCCAAGGTCGCGGAGGCGGCCGCCCGGCGTTTGAGGGACTACGAAACCAACATTGACACTCCGGCGCCGGTGGGTATAGTCCGCGCCTTGCTCGCGGGCCGGCATTGCATCGGCCCGCCGCATCGGCATTTCCAGGCACGGACCGCAAACCCATGTTCGCAGTCATTCGCACCGGCGGTAAGCAGTACAAGGTCGCCAAGGACGACATCATCCAGGTCGAGAAGCTGGACGCCGAGCCGGGCGCCAAGCTGTCGCTCGACGAGGTGCTGATGGTCGACGGCGGCAAGGGCGTCACGGTCGGCGCGCCGCTGGTCGCCGGCGCCTCGGTCAAGGCCGAGGTACTGGAGCAGGCGCGCGGGCCGAAGATCATCGTCTTCAAGATGAAGCGCCGCCAGGGCTATCGCCGCAAGGCCGGCCACCGCCAGGACCTGACCGTGCTGAAGATCACCGACATCAAGGCCGGCGCCTGAGGCGGGCGCGGCACCGGTAACGGGGGACATACCTCATGGCTCACAAGAAAGCAGGCGGCTCCTCGCGCAACGGGCGCGACTCCGAAGGCCGCCGCCTCGGCGTCAAGAAGTATGGCGGCGAGGCCGTCGTCGCCGGCAACATCATCGTCCGCCAGCGCGGCACCAAGATCCATCCCGGCCGCAATGTCGGCATGGGCAAGGATCACACCCTGTTCGCCCTGGTCGACGGCAAGGTGACCTACAAGAAGAGCACGCGCACCACGGTCGCCATCGAGCCGGCCCCAGCCGCGGCCGAATAGTCGTCGGCGGGCGCGCCCCCGGCGGCGGCGCCCATCCAGAACCGACCGGATCGGAAGAGGGAGATGGGCCGCCATCTCCCTTTTTCGTTGCCCTCTCGCCGATCCGCATTGCCATGCAAGAAACGCTCCGCACCGACCGCCTGATCCTGCGCCCGTTCCGCGCCACGGATGCCGGCGCGGTCACCGAATACTGCGGCGATTGGGACGTGGCGCGGATGACCGCGCGGCTGCCGCACCCCTACCCTCCCCGGATGGCGGCCGAGTGGATCGCCGGCCAGGAGACCGACACCGTCGAGCAGCGCTTCTGCGTCGAGGCGGACGGCGCGCCGGTCGGCGCGGTCGGCTTGTCCGACCTCGGCGACGGCGCCTTCGAGATCGGCTATTGGATCGGCCGGCCGTTCTGGGGCCGCGGCTATGCGACCGAGGCGGCGCTACGCGTGGTGCGGTACGCCTTCGAGGAACGCGGCGCCCGGCGGCTGACCGCGGCGCATTTCCTCGACAACCCGGCCTCGGCCCGGGTGCTGGAGAAATGCGGCTTCGCCGCCACCGGCGAAACCGTCGAGCAGGCCTGCGTCGCCCGCGGCGGCCCGCAGCCGAGCCGGCGCCTCGCCTTCGACCGGCCCGCCGTTTTGCCCATCGAGGGGGCACCCGCATCATGAAGTTCCTCGACGAGGCCAAGATCTTCCTGAAGAGCGGCGACGGCGGCAATGGCTGCACCAGCTTCCGGCGCGAGAAGTACGTCGAGTATGGCGGCCCGAACGGCGGCGACGGCGGTCGCGGCGGCGATGTCTGGGTCGAGGCGGTCGGCGGCCTCAACACGCTGATCGACTTCCGCTACCGCCAGCACTTCAAGGCCACGCGCGGCCAGTCCGGCATGGGCAAGGACCGGTCCGGCGCCAAGGGTGCCGACGCGGTGCTCCGGGTCCCGGTCGGCACCCAAGTGCTGGCCGAGGACAAGGAGACGGTGCTCGCCGATCTGACCGTCGAGGGCCAGCGCCTGCGCCTGCTGAAGGGCGGCGACGGCGGCTTCGGCAACACCCATTTCAAGAGCTCGACCAACCGCGCGCCACGGCGCCACGATCCCGGCTGGCCGGGCGAGGAGTGCTGGGCCTGGCTGCGCCTGAAGCTGATCGCCGATGCCGGCCTGGTCGGCCTGCCCAATGCCGGCAAGTCGACCTTCCTCGCCGCCTCGTCCCGCGCCCGGCCGAAGATCGCCGACTACCCGTTCACCACCCTGCACCCGATCCTCGGCGTCGTGCATGTCGACGAGACCGAGTTCGTGCTGGCAGACATCCCCGGGCTGATCGAGGGGGCGCATGCGGGCCTCGGCCTCGGCGACCGCTTCCTCGGCCATGTCGAGCGCTGCGCGGTGCTGCTGCACCTGGTCGACGGCACCCAGGAGGACGTTGCCGGCGCCTATCGCACCATCCGCGCCGAGCTGGCGGCCTATGGCCACGGCCTCGCCGAGAAGCCGGAGCTGGTCGCCCTGAACAAGATCGACGCCCTCGACGCCGAGACCCTGGCGGCGCGGGCGGGCACGCTGGCGGCGGCGGCCGGCGGCGAGATCCTGCCCCTGTCCGGGGCGACCGGCGGCGGCGTGGTCGAGGCGCACCGCGCCCTGCTGCGACGCATCGAGCAGGCCCGTGCGCGGGCGGCCGAGCCGGCCGAGCCAGCCCCCTATTC
>JABDIP010000549.1 GCA_013003675.1 Inquilinus sp. | reverse complement strand
GTGGATCGGGTTGATCTGGACGACGACGATGTCGCGCGCCTCGCAGGAATGGATCAACGGATAGAGGGTCGGGTTGCCCATGTAGCCGCCGTCCCAATAGGCGTTGCCCTTGATCTGCACCGCCTGGAACAGGAACGGCAGGCAGGCCGAGGCGATCAGCGCCTCGACCGACAGTTCCTCCCCCTCGAACACCTTGAGCCGGCCGTTCAGCACGTCGGTGGCGCTGACATAGAGGCGCGGCGGGTCGCTGGCGTGCAGCGTCTCGATGGGCTGGATCATCCCGGTCAGGAGGCCGCGCAGCGGGTTGTAGTCGAGCGGGTTGAACTGATAGGGCGAGGCCAGCCGCAGCATCATGTCGAAGGCGATATAGGCCGGCGAATTGTCGAGGTTGGGGTTGTTCGTCAGCCGGTCCGCCCAGGTCGGCTGGAACGGCGCGAAGGCGGCCTGCTCGCCGACCCGGGTCCACAGCTCCTCCAACAGCGCCCGCGCGCCGTCGGGCCCGCCCTTGGCAAGGCCGCAGATCAGCAGCGCGCCGTTGATGGCGCCGGCGCTGGTGCCGCTGATCCCCTCGAAGGACAGCCGGCCGTCCTCGAGCAGGCGGTCGAGCACGCCCCAGGTGTAGGCGCCGTGCGAGCCGCCGCCCTGCAAGGCGAGGTTCACGACCCGGCCGGCCGGTGCCGCCTTCTTGCTCGCGCGCCCTTTGTGTGTCTTACGTTCTGCCATTACTGAGCCGTCCACCCGCCATCCATGGAGAATGCGGCGCCGGTGACTTGCGCCGCCGCGCCGCCGCACAGGAAAACAGCCAGCGCGCCGAGTTGTTCCGTCGTCACGAAGGCGCCGGAAGGTTGCTTGTCGCCGAGCATGTCGGCCGCCGCCTGGTCGATCGACACCCCGCGCTCCGCCGCCCGCGCCTCGATCTGCCGCTCGACCAGCGGCGTGCGCACCCAGCCGGGGCAGACCGCGTTGCAGGTGATGCCGCTGCCGGCGCACTCCAGCGCCGTCACCTTGGTCAGCCCGACCAGCCCGTGCTTGGCGGCGACATAGGCCGCCTTGAAGGGCGAGGCGACCAGCCCGTGGGCCGAGGCGATGTTGACGATGCGCCCCCAGCCGGCCTGCCGCATCGCCGGCAGCGCCGCCCGAATGGTGTGGAACGCCGAGGAGAGGTTGATCCCCAGGACCGCGTCCCACTTCTCCGGCGGGAACTCCTCGATCGGCGCCACGTGCTGGATGCCGGCATTGTTGACCAGGATGTCGACCCGGCCGAGCGCCCCGGTCGCCTCGGCGATCAGCCCGGCGGCGGCCCGCCCGTCGCCGAGATCGGCGCCGCTGTAACCGGCGCGGACCCCGTGGTCGCGCTCCAGCCCGGCGCGCAGCGCCTCGATCTCCGCCGCATCGCCGAACCCGTTCAGCATGACGTCGCAGCCCTCGGCCGCCAGCGCCCGGGCCAGTCCGAGGCCGATCCCGCTGGTCGACCCGGTGACGACGGCCACCTTGCCCCTCAACATGTTCCCGCTCCCTGGCGACGCGACCGGACGGTCAACTCTTGAACAGCTGCTCGGCGCTGCTGCGGTGGTCCTGCTTGCTGGCGATCATGGCCCGGGCCCGCTCGATCTCCGCCTGCAGCCCGGCGACATAGTCCTCCAGTTCGCCGATCGACATGACATCGAGATTCTTCGGCGGCTGCGGCCGATGACGCGGTTCGAGATCCTGCGGGTCCATCGCTCTCCTCCCCTGCCGGGTTGCCCCACCGGTTGGCTTGCCACTGTGTGGGCCTCGGACTACATCTGCAAGCCCCTTCGATGCAACGGAGAACCCCGATGCCGCCGACAATTCCGGCAACCATGACGGCGATCGAGATCAGCGCGCCCGGCGGGCCGGAGGTACTGCGCGCCACGACCCTGCCGGTGCCCGAACCGGGCGCCGGCGAGGTGCTGATCCGGGTCGCGGCGGCCGGCGTCAACCGGCCCGACGTGCTGCAGCGCCTTGGCGGCTATCCGCCACCGCCGGGCGCCAGCCCGCTGCCCGGGCTGGAGGTCGCCGGCACCGTCGCGGCCCTGGGCGCGGGCGCCGAGGCGGCCGGGTTAGGTATCGGCGACGCGGTCTGCGCGCTGACCCCCGGCGGCGGCTATGCCGAATATTGCCTGACCCCGGCGGCGCATTGCCTGCCGATCCCCGGCCCGCTCGGCCCGACCGAGGCGGCGGCGCTGCCGGAGACCTATTTCACCGTCTGGACCAACACATTCGACCGCGCCCGCCTCGCCGCCGGCGAGAGCCTGCTGGTGCATGGCGGGTCGAGCGGCATCGGCACGACGGCGATCCAGCTTGCCCGCGCCTTCGGCGCCCGCGTCTTCACCACCGCCGGCAGTGCGGAGAAATGCGCCGCCTGCGAGGAACTGGGGGCGGAGCGGGCGATCAACTACCGCGAGGAGGATTTCGTCGCCATGGTCAAGGAGGCGACCGACGGCAGGGGCGTGGACGTCGTGCTCGACATGGTCGGCGGCGACTATTTTCCGCGCAATCTGGAGACGCTGGCGGTCGACGGCCGGCATGTCAGCATCGCCGTGCTGGGCGGCGCCAAGACCAGCTTCGCCATCCCGACGGTGATGCAGAAGCGGCTGATCGTCACCGGCTCGACCCTGCGGCCGCGCTCGATCGCTGACAAGGCGGCGATCGCCGGTTCGCTGCGCGAAAAGGTCTGGCCGCTGCTCGAGTCCGGCGCCGTCCGACCGGTCATGCACGCCACCTTCCCGCTGGCGCAGGCGGCCGCGGCGCACGCGCTGATGGAGGGCGGCAGCCACATCGGCAAGATCGTGCTGACCGTCGACGGATGACCGCCCGTCCGACAGGCACGATATCGTTGCGTCGCGGCGGCAAAACCCTATAGTCGCGACATCCAGCCTGAAAAGCGGAGAGACGCCGAGACGGCGCCGCGCCCTGGACCCGGGCGCAAGAGGGATTTCTATTGCCTGATCGGCGGTGGTCGCCGAAGGAGGAACGATGGCCCAGTTGTTGATGCCGAAGGCGACCGCCGTGTGGCTGGTCGAGAACACCGCCCTGACTTTCGAGCAGATTTCGGAGTTCTGCGGCCTGCACCCGCTGGAGGTGCAGGGCATCGCCGACCAGGAGGTGGCGATCGGCATGGTCGGCCTCGACCCGCTCGCCAACGGCCAGTTGACCCAGGAGGAGATCGACCGCTGCTCGGCCGACCCGGCGGCGCGGCTGAAAATGGCCGAATCGGATCTGCCGGCGCCGACCCAGCGGTCCAAGGGGCCGCGCTATACGCCGGTCACCAAGCGCGGCGACAAGCCCGACGCCATTTCCTGGCTGCTGAAGAACCACCCGGATCTGAGCGACGCGGCGGTCTGCCGGCTGATCGGCACGACCAAGCCGACGATCGCCGCGGTGCGCGACCGCACCCATTGGAATTCCACCAATATCAAGGCCAGCAACCCGGTCCTGCTCGGCCTGTGCACCCAGGCGGAACTGAACACGGCGCTGTCGAAGATCCGGCGGCCAGGCAAGACGAAGGCCGCCAAACCGGCGAAGGCCGAGGAGACAGCGGCGCCGGTCGAGACCGACGCCGAGACGGTCTGAGGCAACACGCCGTCGACGCATCGGGCCGATCCGGCCGGATGCGGGGCAATTCCGAAACGAAAAACGGCGGACCGATGGCCCGCCGCAACGCCTTCTAGGCCACCGCGCTCTGCGCGGGATGGTCGGACAGGCGGACGATCTCGTCCTTGATTCGCAGTTTTTCCCGTTTGAGGCGGTGAATTTCGTCTTCGTTGGGGAGCGGACGTTGACTCTCACTCTTCAGCCGGTCGTCCAGGGCCGCATGCTTGGCACGCAATGAATCAATCCGCTCGATCTCGGACATCCTATTCTCCCAATAGTGGATCATAAGTTACCGAACCACACGCCTAACGATCATAATCATACCGCAATCGGGCATGGATTGACAATGCCGGCGTCGTTCTCGCCATCGGCGGCGAGAGTCGCGGAGGCGCCGAAAAACCGCGCCTGCCGGGCTGTCCGCGGCTATTTGTCCGGGGTTTCGGCCGGCCAGTCGCCGAGATAGATGCCGAGCCCGCGCGCGGTCTTGACCAGCGAATCGTCGAGCTCGACCGCCTGATAATGGGCGATGGCGTCCTTGAGCGGCACATCGACGACCTGCCGATTCGACCAGGCCACCATGCGATCGAACTTGCCCTCGGCGATCAGTTCGACAGCGTGCACGCCGAAGGTGGTGGCGATCAGCCGGTCGCGCCAGCTCGGCATCGAGCCGCGCTGGACATGGCCAAGCACGGTTATCCGGGTCTCGGCGCCGGTCGCCGAGGCGATCGCCTCGCTGAGGTAGTCGCCGATGCCGCCGAACCGCTTTTCGCCGCCGTGATACTCCTTCTGCATGACCTGGCCGCCGAGCGTCTTCACCGCCTCCGACACCACCACAAGCGCGAAATTGCGGCCGCGCTTGCGCACCCGGTCGATCTTTTCGGTGATGCCCTCGATCGAATAGGGGATCTCTGGGATCAGGATGACGTCGGCGCCGCCGGAGATGCCGGCATAGAGAGCGATATGGCCGGCGTCGCGGCCCATGACCTCGAGCACCATCACCCGGGCGTGGCTGGCGGCGGTCGGCTGGAGCCGGTCGAGCGCCTCGGTGGCGACGGTGACGGCGGTGTCGAAGCCGACCGAGGCCTCGGTCATGCTGACATCGTTGTCGATCGTCTTGGGGATGCCGATGATGTTCAGCCCGCCCTGCTCGGCGAGCTGGCGCAGGATGGCCAGGCTGCCGTCGCCGCCGATCACGATCAGCGCCTCGAGCCCGAGCTCCTTGCAGCCGCCGATGATCTCCGCCGAGCGGTCCTTGAAACTGCCGTCCGGCATCGGGAAGTGGAACGGGTTGCCCTTGTTGGTGGTGCCGAGGATGGTGCCGCCCATGCGCAGGATGTTGCCGTTGAACTGCTCCGGCCGCAGCACCTCGTAGCGCAACGGGCGCGACAACAGGCCCTGGGTCCCCTCCTTGAGGCCGACGACCGTCCAGCCGAGCTCGTCCGCCCGGTACACCGAGGCGCGGATCACCGCATTCAACCCGGCGCAGTCGCCGCCGCTGGTAAGGATTCCGATGCGTTTCTCGCCGGCCATGTCGATGTCTCGAAGTTCGGGGGAATGCGGGCAAACGCGCGTAGGTTTAGCAGAATGAAGACATGCCGCAACGGAATATGCCCCTCCTGCGACCCGGCGAATTCTGCTAAGGTCCGGGTCGCAAACGTTCAGGAGTGGAATCGGCCCTGATGGACGAGACCGAAGATCTCAAGGAACGGCTTGTGTCGCTTCGGCTGGAACATCGCGAGCTGGACGACGAGATCGAGCGGATCCTGACCGAAACGCCGTCCGACCAGATTCAGATCCAGCGCCTGAAGAAGCGCAAGCTGATGCTGAAGGACGAGATCACGAAGCTGGAAAGCAATCTGCTGCCGGACATCATCGCCTAGATCGCCGGGGCGCTCGCCAGGTGATCGGCGGCGGATTACGGCACCTAGCGGTCACTGGCCCGGCGTGCCGCGTTTCCTCTGATACATCGCCTTGTCGGCGGCGTCGATCACCTCGGTCGCCTCGCCGGCCCCGGTGAAGGCGAAGGCGCCGTAGGAAACGGCGACGCGCAACTCCTGCCCCTCGTGGACGAACGGCGTCGAGCCGATGATTTCCGCCAGCGCCGCCCCCTTGCCGTTGGCCGCCGCCTGATCGGCCTGGACCAGCAGGACGCCGAACTCGTCGCCGCCGAGCCGCCCGACGATGTCGGAACCGCGGACGTTGCGCACCAGCATGTTGGCGACATGGGACAGCGCGACGTCGCCGGCCGCATGGCCGTGCGCGTCGTTGATCGCCTTCATGCTGTCGACGTCGAAGAACAGGACGCTGGCGACGCCGCCATAGCGGTCGACGAAGGCCATCATCCGCGACAGCTCGCGCAGATAGGCGCGGCGGTTGAGGATCGGCATCAGCGGATCCTCGTCGGCGAGCCTTTCGAGATAGTTGATCCGCCGGTCCTTTTCCTCGGAGTCGCGGTTCAGGCGCTCGAGTTCGGCGATCAGCTTCGCCAACCCCTCGCGGACGCTCGGGGTCAACTCGTCGGTCGGGATGCCGAGGAACGTCGCCACCTCGCCGACCGACCGGGTCGGCGGCGACGCCGCCGGGGCGGCCG
>JABDIP010000517.1 GCA_013003675.1 Inquilinus sp. | reverse complement strand
GGGCCGCCGATCGGGCAACGGTTACTGAACCTTGATGGCGGCGCAGCGGTTGCTCGGCTCGCGCACACCGTCGGCGGTGACGACCAGCGGGTCGTTCTCGCCGGCGGCCTCGACGACGATGCTGGCGTCGGTCAGGCCGGCATTCTGCAACGCCGACTTGATGACTTCGGCCCGCCGCATCGACAGGGCCGCGTTGTAGGCGGCGGCGCCGGACTTGTCGGCATGGCCGGTCACGGTGATCGTCGGCGCGCCGGCTTTGCCCTTTGCCGCGTCGATCAGCGACGCGAGGGTGGACTGGCCGGCCGAGGTCAGGGCCGCGCTGTCATGGTCGAAGAAGACCAGGAAGTCGACCTGCTCGGCGGCCGCCATCGGCATCATCGTCTTGTCCTCGACGGCGGCGATCGCGGTCATGAACTGATCGCGGCAGGCGGCGATGTGGCTCGGCTGATGGTTCTCTTCCTGCTGTTCGACCCAGCAGTCGAACTTCGCCTGGGCAAGGGCCGCCGCTTCCGGCTCGGCCTCGCGGGCGCCCTCACTCAGCACCTTGGCCAACCGGCCGCGGGCGCTGGACAACTCGTCGACGGAGTCGGCCGGCAGCTTCCAGTTCTCCAGCGATTCCGGCTCGACCGCCTCGCCATTGGCGGTGCGCAGGCCCTTGCGGGCGAAATAGGCGGCGTCGCGCCAGTCGTACATCTCGTCGGCCTCGTAGGCCACGGTCTGCCGGTACTCATTCGCCAGCGCCCGGGTGAACGGCGTGCCGGTGGCCTCCGCCGTCTTGAATTCGTCGATCGTCGGACCCGCGCAGCCGGCCAGCAACAGAGCCCCCACACTAACGGTCGTCGACCACATGGTCTTGTTCATCATCATGCCTCTCCAATGTCGTATTGCCCCGCCGTCCTGGCGGAGCGGATTGCCGGCCTTCGGGTTTCGCCGTCTCGGTCTCATTTGCGACCGCTGCCCGCCGGGCATTATCTCGGCCAGGCAACACCCAAGCCGGCACTATAGCGGAGATTCAGGCGAACTAGGGGCGATTTACGAAAAATTAAGGGTTTTTCAGGACGACCGTTGGGGCGGGTCGGCGGTGGCGGGCTGCTCGATCACCGGACCGCCCGTCGCCGCCGCGTCGGCCGGATCGTGGGTGACCAGCAGGGTCGGCAGGCCGAGGCCGCGCGCATGGTCGAAGACGAAATCGCGGAAGCGGGTCTTCAGCTTGGCGTCGAGCTTGGAAAACGGCTCGTCGAGCAGCAGCGCGGCCGGTTCGGCGAGCAGGGTCCGCATCAGCGCCGCCCGCGCCCGCTGGCCGCCGGACAAGGTGGCCGGGTCGCGGTCGGCGAAGCCGGCCATCCCGGCCTCGGCCAATGCCGCCTCGACCCGCGCCCGCCGCGCGGCTCTGCCGCGCAGGCCCGGCGGCAGCGCGAAGGCGAGGTTTTCGCCGACCGAGAGGTGCGGGAACAGCAGATCGTCCTGGAACAGGATGCCGACGCCGCGCCGCTCCGGCGGCAGCCCGTCGAGCGGTCGGCCGTTCAGCAGCATCTGGCCGGAGGTCGTGAAGACCGGGTCGAGGGTGCCGCAGATCAGCGCCAGCAGGCTCGACTTGCCGGAGCCGCTCGGCCCCATCAGGGTGACGATCTCGCCCGGCGCCACGGTCAGCGACAGCGGCCCGAGCAGCCTCACGCCACCAAGGCCGAGCGTTACCCGGTCCAGGGTCAGCCCCGTTTGCGCTTTCATGCCTGCAGGCCCCGGCGGTGGCGGTAGAGCATCGCCGGCACCGCCAGGGCGATCATGAAGCCGAGCGACGGCAGCGCCATCTGGGCGAAGGCGAACACCGCGGCGACCCGACGATCGGCGCCGGCGGCGAGGCCGACCGCCTCCGTCGTCAGGCTCGACAGCCGGCCGGCGCCGGCGAACAGCGTTGGCAAATACTGCGCGACGCTGACCGAGAAGCCGACGGCGCCGGCGACCAGGATCGGTCGCAGCAGCATCGGCACGGTGATGCGCCAGAACACCCGCGCCGGCCCTGCGCCGAGGCACGCGCCGATGCGGCGGTAGCGCTCGTCGAGCCGCCGCCACGGATCGGCCAGCGACAGAAAGACATAGGGCAGCACGAACAGCAGATGGCTCCAGGTCAGCGCCAGCCAACTGCCGTCGAGGCGGACCGCCACCAGGAAGACCTGGATGCCGAACAGGAAGGCGATCTGCGGCACCAGCAGCGGCGTGTAGAGCAACCACAGGGCGCGGGTGGTCGGCCGGATGCCGGCGCGGCGCTCATATTCCAGGCAGCCGACCGCCAGGGCCAAGGCGATCAGCGTCGCCGCCAGGCCGACCGACAGGGTGGTGACGGCCGGCGGTGCCAGGCCGTCGACCGAGCGCATCCAGTTGCCCAGGCTCCACTCGCCGGGCAGGGCATCGGGAAAGCGCCAGCGGCGGGCGAGCGACCACAGCGCCAGCGCCGCGACGCTGAGCCCGGCGGCGGCGATGGCGGCGGTCCCGGCGGTGCCACTGACGAGCCGCAGCAGGGCGCCGCCGCCGCCGCGCCCGCCGGCCGAGAGCCAGGGTCGCGCCAGCCGGGCGACCAGCCGCTCGACCCCGTGCCACGCGGCGATGGCGCCGGCGACCAGGGCGAACTGCAGGCAGGCGCCGGCCGCCGCCATGAAGCGGTGGCCGAGATCGGGGTCGTCGAACCAGCGCAGCACCAGCGGCGCCAGCGGCGGCGGCGTCGCCGGCCCCAGGATCATCGCCATGTCGACGACCGACAGCGAATAGGCCAGCACCGCATAGACCGGCAGGCGGACCAGCGGATAGAGACGCGGCAGGACCGTCTTGGCCCAGGCCATGGTCGGGCCGTAGCCGGCTGTGCGGGCCAGCGCGACGCTGCGCCCGGCGTCGATCTGGTTCAGCGCCGCCAGCCCCATCAGCAGCAGGAACGGCGCCTCCTTCAACACCAGGCCGAGGGTCAGCGCCAGGCCGTGCGGGTCCTGCACCAGCAGCAAATCGGGCGGGCGCTGCCAGCCGGTCGCCCAGGGCGAGACGATGCGGGCGAGCCAGCCGCTCGGCGACAGCAGGAAGGCGAGCCCGATCGCCAGCGCGGCGTGCGGCATGGCGAGCAGCGGCCCGAGCAGCCGGCGAAACCGGTCGAAGGCGGGCCGCCCGTGCCACGCGGCGAGCAGGGAGAACGCCAGGGCGAGAGCGAGCGCGGTCGACAGGAACCCGGTCACGAGGGTGAGCCGGACGGCACCGGCCAAGCCGGGCGCGGCGGCCAACTGGCGCCACGGGTCCAGTGAAAGGGCGGTGCCGCCGAGCGCGGGCAGATAGCCGATCGCCGGGGCCCAGGTGCCGATCAGGCCGAGGCCGATTGGCGCCAGGAACAACGCCAGGGTCAGCGCCGGCACGAAGACCAGCCGGCCGCCCGGCCGGGCCGCGAGACGCGCGGTCCGGCCGATCGTCCGCTCGGTAGCCTTCAGCGGCCGTACCGTCTCTGCCATTCCGCCTCGAGCGCGTCGGTCCACGAGGCGTGCGGCTCGAGGATCGGGGTGCCGAGCGCCTCCGGCGGCAAGGTCGCGATACCGCGCGGCAGGGCGGCGAAGGCGATGCGGTCGTCGGCCGGCAGCCGGTCCATCGCCAGCACCGTCGGGTCGCCCCAGATCCGCGGATCCTCCTTGCGGAGCTGTGCCTCCGGCGAGAGCAGGAAATTGGCGACCACCATCGCCGCGTCGCGGGCGCCGCTGTTGAACGGGATGGCGACGAAATGGGTGTTGCCCAGCGTGCCGCCCTTCAGCACGAAGGTGCGTGCGGTGTCCGGCAGTTCGCCGTTCTCGATCGCCGCGCTGGCGGCGCCCGGATTGAAGGTGAAGGCGATGTCGACCTCGCCGTCGTCGAGCAGCTGGATCAGCGACGCGCCGCTGGGCGCGAACGCCTCGCCGCCGCGCCAGAGCAGCGGGTGCAGGCGGTCGAGATAGGCCCAGAGCGGCGCGGTCACTTCGGCGAAATCCTCGTCCGACGGGTGTTGCAGCCGATCCGGCTCGGCGACCAGCCCGACCAGCGCCTGTTTCAGGAAGGTGGTGCCGAGGAAATCCGGCGGCAGCGGATAGGTGAAGCGGCCGGGGTTGGCGGCCAGATGGTCGAGCAGCGCGGCCAGATCGCGCGGCGGCTTGGCCAGCCGGGCGGTGTCGTGGATGAAGACGAGCTGGGCCATGCCCCAGGGGCTCTCCAGGCCGCTGGTCGGGACCGTGAAGTCGACCAGCGTGGTCGGCTTGCCGGCGGTATCGACGAAGGCGAAATTCGGCAGGTCTTCGGCGAACGGCGCGCCGAGCAGGGCGTTCCGCCGCATCGCCGCGAAATTCTCGCCGTTGATCCAGACCAGGTCGACCGAGCCGCCTTGCGCGCGCCCGGCGGTCTTCTCCGCCAGGATGCGGCTGACCACGTCGGCGGTGTCGGAGACCTTGGTGTGGCGCAGTTCGACGCCGTACAGCCTCTCGACCCGGTCGGCGACCCAGGCGATGTAGTCGTTGATCTGCTGCGAGCCGCCCCAGGCGTTGAAATAGACGGTCTGGCCGCGGGCCCGGTCGAGCACCTGCTGCCAGTCCTCCTCCGCGGCGCCGGCCGGCACGGCGACCAGCGCGGCTGTCGCCAGGGCGGCGGCGGCCATGCATACGCGCGAAATCATGCTGCTGCGATCCCCCATGATGTGCGGCGGGACGGTAGGCGCTCGCCGGGCGGCTGTCAGCAGCGCAAATCGTCGCTCACGAAGGGTTTATGCGGCGCGAGATGTGGGTGGTCAATCGAAGGCGCCCGACTCCCGGTCATAAGCGGCGACCGCGTCGTTGAGATCGTCCGGCGGCGCGCCGGCCGTCAATGCCGGCGAGCGACATCTTGAAGCGGTCGCCCCGGATCGCCTATAACCCGCGAATGGCGCGGGTGTAGCTCAGTGGTAGAGCACTAGCTTCCCAAGCTAGGTGTCGAGGGTTCGATCCCCTTCACCCGCTCCAGCTTCTGTCGTTGAAAAACTGTGATCCGTTTTATGCCGATCGTCGGTGTCGAGACGGCGCGCGCTACGGCGCGCGGGCGGAAATGCGGCGCTGGCGCGCGCGGATCTGGTCGGGCCAGGTGCTCTTGATGAAGGCGAGCGCCGCCTCGATCTCGCGATCGGTCAGCCGGTCCTCGAAGGCCGGCATGTTGCTTTGGTAGCCGGCGGGCGAGAACGGCTGTCCGCCATACTTGGTGAGGGCGAAAAGCTGGCTGTCCGGATGGTGCCAGGTGTGTCCCGTCTCGTCATGCGGCGGCGCCGGCCGGCCGCCGCTTTCCAGGGGCTGCCGCCAGTCCGGCTCACCCTCCAGCCGGGCGCCGTGGCAGGCGGCGCACTCGGCGGCGTAGACCTGCCGGCCGAGGGCGACCAGCGCCGCGTCGTTCGGATCGGCGAGGCCGGCCGCCGGCCTGACGTTCGGCCATAGATAGTAGCCACCGCCGAGAGCGACCACGGCCGCCGTCAGCAGCAGCCCGTTGCGGTGCTTTCGGTTCATGCCCGGCCCGACCCGGACTCCAGCCCGGCCAGATCGTCGAGGATCGGGCAGTCGGGGCGGTCGTCGCCGTGGCAGCGGTCGATCAGATCGGTCAGCGAGTCGCGCATGCCCTGCAGCTCGGCGATCTTGCGGTCGATATCGGCGACCTGCCGCCGGGCGACCGCCTTGACGTCGGCGCTGGCGCGGTCGCGGTCCTCGTAGAGCGACAGCAACTCGCGGCAATCGGCGACGCCGAAGCCGAGGCCGCGCGCCCGTTTCAGGAAACGCAGCACCCGCACGTCGCGGTCGCCATAGGCGCGATAGCCGTTCTCCTGCCGGGTCGCCGGGCGGACCAGGCCGATATCCTCGTAATACCGGATCGTCTTGGGCGGCAGGCCCGAGCGTCCCGCCAACTCGCCGATCTTCATCGTTTTCTTCCTTGTCGCTGGGGTGCGTGGCTAGTCGGTCAGCACGCGCCGGCGCTCCTCGTACTCCGCCTGATCGATCTCGCCCTTGGCGTATCGCTCCTTGAGGATGTCGAGCGGATCGCTACGCGTCACGCCGTGCGCCCAACCGCCGCCGAAGCCGCGCATCAGAGCCAGCACGACGGCGACCACGATCCCGACGAAGACGATCATCATCAGCGGCCCGACGATCCAGCCGACCCACCCGCCGCCCCACATCATGTGCGGCCCGAATCCGGGGTAGCCTGAATAGTCATTGCTCGCCTGGGCGAGGGCCACGGCCGGCGTCAGGGTCGCCGCCAGCATCGCCAGAAGAGACTGTGCAAGATTTTTCATGGTACGGGTCCTCCATGGCGGACCGCAAACCCGCGGTCCAGGTTACAGCGTCTCGATGGTCTTCTTCAGCATCTCGCGCACCTCGCCGGCGATATCCGTAAGAGCCGGGTTCTCGATGGCGGCCATCGAGGCGACCGGGTCGACGGCGGACACCTCGACGGTGCCGTCCTCGTTGTCCTGCACGATTACGTTGCACGGCAGCATGGCGCCGATCTTTGGCTCCGCCAGCAGCGCCTGGTAGGCGAAGGGCGGGTTGCAGGCGCCGAGGATGCGGTAGCGGCGGAACTCCTTGCCCAGCTTCTTCTTCATCGCCTCCTGCACGTCGATCTCGGTGAGGATGCCGAAGCCGGTTTCCGCCAGCCGGGCGGTGACGTGCTCGATCGCGTCGTCGAAATCGCGGCGCAGGGTGTTGGAAAAGGTATAGGCCATGATGCTGCTCCCAGGGATTGCGGTACGGGGATTTACATTCGATAGTCCTAATATAATAGAATGCGGCGCGCGGTGAAGGCCGGCACGATCAATTGTGTCCGCCGTGATCGCCATGGCCGGTTTGCCCCGCGTTCCCGGGCTCTCCACCAGTCGGCGGGCCATAGCCGCGCAACCGGTCGTAGGCGGCGAGCTGCCCCGCCGTGAGGGCTGCGCGCATAGACACATGGGTGCGCAGATGGACGGCGCGCAAGGCGCCGCCGAGCCGGCCGATTCGATCGGCGGCGTCGGCGATCGTCCCGGCGTCGGCGGTCGCCTCGGCGAATTGGCGGTCGAGCGCCGCCTCCTCGGCGACGATCCGCTCGCCCAACGCGATGGCCTCGGCCTGCATCTCTGCGAACAGCGTCTCGGCCAGCCGGCGCTGTTCCACCGTCAGCCGCAACGATTCGGCGAGATCCAGCACATGGCGCGGGCCGGGATGGCCGTTCAACTCCGCCGCCAAGGCCAACGACATGCCGCGACCGTTGAGATAGTCGTCGATGTCGGCGTCCGACAGCGCCTTGATCGGCCGCTGATCGAGGCTCGCATAGGGCTGCTCGACCGCCGCCAGCGAGCCGGCGCCGATCATCGATGCGAGCAACAGAATGGTCGTTGTCAGGGCTGCCGTTTTCATATCCTGGGTCCTTCCGATGAGGCGCGGGCGGCGGCGCGTGGGTTAATCCCTAGAGCGCCGCCCGCCGCAGGCGTAGCGCGTTGCCGATCACCGAGACCGAACTCAGACTCATCGCGGCGGCGGCGATCATCGGGCTGAGCAGCAGGCCGGTGAAGGGGTAGAGGATGCCGGCGGCGACCGGCACCCCGAGCGCGTTGTAGACAAAGGCGAAGAACAGGTTCTGGCGGATGTTGCCGATGGTGGCGCGGGCCAGCCGCCGGGCGCGCAGGATCGCCGTCAGATCGCCCTTGACCAGGGTCAGCCCGGCGCTCTCCACCGCCACGTCGGCGCCGGTGCCCATGGCGATGCCGACATCGGCGCGGGCCAGGGCCGGGGCGTCGTTGATGCCGTCGCCGGCCATCGCCACCTTGGCACCGGCCTGCCGCAACTTCTCCACCGCCTTCGACTTGTCGGCTGGCAGCACTTCGGCCTCGACCTCGTCGATGCCAAGCCTGGCCGCGACCGCCTGGGCCGTCGTGCGGTTGTCGCCGGTCAGCATGACGATGCGAAAGCCCTCGGCGTGCAGGCCGCGGATCGCCTCCGGCGTGGTCTGCTTGATCGGGTCGGCGACGGCGATCAGGCCGGCGAGGGTGCCGTCGACGATGGCGAACATCACCGTCGCCCCCTCGGCCCGCAGCAATTCGGCGCGCTGCTCTAGAGCGCCCGCCTCGATGCCGAGCAGTTCCAGCATCCGGCCATTTCCGAGCGCCACATCCTGCTCGCCGACCCGGCCGCGGATGCCCTTGCCGAACTCGGTTGCGACGTCATCCGGCGCGGCGAGGTCGAGGTCGCGCTCATGCGCCGCGGCGACGATCGCCGCAGCCAGCGGGTGCTCGCTGGCCCGCTCCAGACTGGCGGCGAGCCGCAACACCGTGGCCTCGTCAAAGCCGTCGGCGGGCTCCACGGCGGTCACCTTCGGCTTGCCCTCGGTCAGCGTGCCGGTCTTGTCGACCACCAGGGTGTCGATGGTGGCGAACCGCTCCAGCGCCTCGGCGTTCTTGATCAGCACCCCGGCCTGGGCGCCGCGGCCGACGGCGACCATGATCGACATCGGCGTGGCCAGGCCGAGCGCGCAAGGGCAGGCGATGATCAGCACCGAGACGGCGGCGATCAGCGCATAGGCCATCGCCGGCGGCGGCCCGAACAGCGCCCAGACGGCGAAGGCGACAGCCGCCGCCAGCACCACCGCCGGGACGAAATAGCCCGCAACCGAGTCGGCGAGGCCCTGGATCGGCGCCCGGCTGCGCTGCGCCTCGGCGACCATCTGCACGATGCGGGCGAGCACGGTCTCGGCGCCGACGCGCTCGGCGCGGAAGACGAAGCTGCCGGCGCCGTTCAGGGTGCCGCCGGTCGCCGAATCCCCGATGCCCTTCTGCACCGGCATCGGCTCGCCGGTCAGCATCGATTCGTCGATCGCGCTGCCGCCCTCGACGACCACGCCGTCGACCGGGATCTTCTCGCCCGGCCGCACCCGCAGCAGGTCGCCGGCTGCCACCTCCTCCAGCGGCACGTCGCGGTCGCGGCCGTCGGCGCCGACCAGCCGGGCGGTCTTCGGCGCCAGATCGAGCAGGGCGCGGATGGCACCGCCGGTGCGCTCGCGGGCGCGCAGTTCCAGCACCTGGCCGAGCAGGACCAGCACGACGATCACCGCCGCCGACTCGAAATAGACCGCGACACCGCCCTCGGCGGCGCGGAACGATTCCGGGAACAGGCCGGGCGCCACCGTCGCCACGACGCTGTAGGCGAAGGCAGCGCCGGTGCCGATCGCGATCAGCGTGAACATGTTCGGGTGGCGGTTGACGATCGACGCCCAGCCGCGCTGGAACAACGGCCAGCCGGCCCACAGCACCACCGGCGCGGCAAGGCCGAGCTGGAGCCACGCGCTGATGGTGGGCGGCACGATGCGATCGACGGGCAGGCCGAACAGATGCTGGGACATCTCCAGCCCCAGCAGCGGCAGGGTCAGGACGGCGCCGATCCGGAACCGCCGCCACATGTCGATCAGCTCTTCGTTCGGCTGGTCGGCGTCGGGGATGCCCATCGGCTCCAGCGCCATGCCGCATTTCGGGCAGGTGCCCGGCCCTTCCTGGACGATCTCCGGGTCCATCGGGCAGGTGTAGAGGGCGCCGGCGGGCGCCGGGGCGGCCGGTTTAGGGCGGCCGTCGCGATAGGCCGCCGGGTCGGCCTCGAACTTGGTCCGGCAACCGGCGCAGCAGAAATAGAAGGTTTCGCCTTCGAACCGGGTTTGGTGCTTGGCGGTGGCGGGATCGACGGTCATGCCGCACACCGGATCCTTCGCGACGGCCAGGGCGGCGCTGCTCGGATCGGCGGCTTGGTGACAACAATCGGTGGACATCGGGCAGGCTCGCTGGCGGCGAAGAATCGGCCGGCGAACTCCGGCCCAGCACACCAGATAAGGCTTCCAGTCACTGGAAGGTCAACGCCACGCGTCGCCAATTCGACTTTTTAAAGGTCTTCCTTGAAAAAAAACCGCCGGCGGATCAGCCGAACGAGGGGGCGATCGCCTGGCGCAGATTGCTCCAGGCATAGGCGCGCTGCGGCACCGCCTCTCCCCACATCGGCTCCTCGCGGACCGCCGCCCAGCGGCCACCCATGGCCTGGTAGAAGAAGCGGGCCGGGTTTTCGGCCAACACCCAGATCACCGCCGACTCGATACCGTGCTTGAGCAACGCGCCGAACAGCGAGGCCAGCAGGCGCTTGCCGATGCCGCAATTCTGAAAGTCCGGCATCACGTAGAGGGTGAAGATCTCGCCGCCATAGGGCAGGTCGCCCTCGCGGGTCGGTCCGCAGCTGCCGAAACCGATGACGCCGGCTTGCCGGTCGATCGCCACCTTGACCATGTCGACCGCCACCGCGCGCCGCCACATCGCCGTCTGACGCCGCTCCGACATCGACAGGAGTCCCTGGTCGGGCAGGATCCCGGCATAGGCGTCGCGCCAGGTCTCGACATAGACCCGGGCGATTGCGGCGGCGTCGAACCGGTTGGCGGTGCGGATCGTCGGCATGGCCTCGGCACTCTCCGAGCCGATTATCTCTCCTCGCCCCGACGCCGTCGACCGCTTCTTTCGTATCGCCGGAACCTTTTTCAACCCCCCTCGCCGGCCTTTCGGGCGGCCAGCAGATAGTTGACGTCGAGGTCGCTCGCGGAGAGGCGCCAGGTGCCGGCGAGCGGGTTGTAGACCATGCCGCTCATCGTCTCGGTGGCGATGCCGTGGCGGCGCAATCCGCCGGCGAGTTCGCTCGGGCGGACGAATTTGCGCCAGTCATGGGTGCCGCGCGGCACCCAGCGCAGGACGTATTCGGCGCCGAGGATGGCGAGGCCGAAGCTCTTCGGTGTCCGGTTCAGGGTCGACATGATCAGCGTGCCGCCGGGTCGGACCAGCGCGGCGACGGCGCCGAGGAAGGCGTCGACATCGGCGACGTGCTCGACGATCTCCAGCGCCAGCACCGCGTCGAATTGGCGACCCTCGGCCGCCAGGGCCTCGGCCGTCGCCTCGCGGTAGTCGATGGTGAGGCCGGCCTGCCCGGCGTGCAGCCGGGCGACGGCGACGGCCTCGGCGCCGGCGTCGATGCCGGTGGTTTCGGCGCCCAGTCGCGCCATCGGCTCGCACAGCAGGCCGCCGCCACAGCCGATATCGGCGATGGCGAGTCCGGCGAGCGGTTTCGGGTCGGTCGGCGAGCGGTCGAAATCGGCGCACAGCCGGTCGCGGATGAAACCGACCCGGACCGGGTTCAGCCGATGGAGCGGGCGGAACTCGCCCTCGCTGTCCCACCAGCGGTCGGCGACCGCCTCGAAGCGGGCGATCTCCGTCGCGTCGATGCTGGCGGCGGTGCGGGCGGGCATGGCGTCGACCTTCGGTTGCCGGAGGGGCGGTCCCCGGAGTATGGATACCCCCGCCCGCTCCGGCAATCTACGCCCTCGAAACGCCGCGTTCGGGCGGCCATATGTCAGGGGGCCGGCGGCACGGTATTCTCGGGGACGGGCAAGCGACCATGGGGCGCATCGTACAGAAATTCGGCGGCACATCGGTCGCCGACATCGCGCACATCCGCAATGCCGCCGGCCTGGTGCAGGCCGAGCGTGAGCGGGGCAACCAGGTCGCCGTCGTGGTCTCGGCGATGGCCGGCGTCACCAACCAGCTCGTCGGCTATTGCTCCGAGGCGGCAGCACTGTATGACGCGCGGGAATACGACAGCGTCGTCGCCTCCGGCGAGCAGGTCACCGCCGGCCTGATGGCCATGGCGCTGCAGGAGGCCGGGGTGCCGGCGCGCTCGTGGCTCGGCCCGCAGATTCCGATTCGCACCAACGATGTGCATGGCAAGGCGCGGATCGTCGGCATCGACTCCGTCGAGCTGGAGCGCCGCATGGACACCGGCGAGGTGCCGGTGGTCGCCGGATTCCAGGGCGTGTCGCCGACCGGCCGGATCACCACGCTGGGCCGCGGCGGGTCGGACACCTCGGCGGTGGCGCTGGCGGCGGCGCTGAAGGCGGAACGCTGCGACATCTATACCGATGTCGACGGCGTCTACACCTGCGATCCGCGAATCGTTCGCGGTGCACGGAAACTTCACAAGATCACCTACGAGGAAATGCTAGAAATGGCCTCTCAGGGGGCCAAGGTGCTGCAAACCCGGTCGGTCGAGATCGCCATGAACCACCGGGTCCGGCTGCAGGTGCTGTCGAGCTTCGACGACGGGCCCGGCACGCTGGTCGTGGACGAGGACGAGATCGTGGAACAGCAGGTCGTAAGCGGCATCGCCTACAGTCGGGACGAAGCCAAGATCACTCTGGTGAAGGTGCCCGACAAGCCCGGCGTGGCGGCGGCGATTTTCGGCCCGCTCTCCGATGCCGGGGTCAATGTCGACATGATCGTCCAGAACATCTCCGAGGACGGCAAATCGACCGACCTGACCTTCACGGTCAGCAAGGCCGAGCTCAAGCAGGCGGTCCGCGTGCTCGAGGGCATCAACGGCGAGATCCGGTTCGGCCAGCTTCGGCCCGACCCGAACGTGGTCAAGATCTCGGTGATCGGTGTCGGCATGCGCAGCCATGCCGGCGTCGCCCTGCGCATGTTCACGGCGCTGGCCGAGAACGGCATCAACATCCAGGTCATCTCCACCTCGGAGATCAAGATCAGCGTCCTGGTCGACGAGAAGTACACCGAGCTGGCCGTCCGCGCGCTGCACACCGCCTACGGGTTGGACGCCACTTGATGGCCGGGGCCGGCGAACCGATCGCGTTCGCCGCGGAGGCCGGCGCCTCCCGCCGGCTGTTGGCGCGCCTGCGGGACATCATGGCCGCCTCGGGCGGCATGCAGTCCCGGCTCGACAAGATCGTCCGGCTGATCGCCGCCGAGATGGGGGCGGAAGTCTGCTCCTGCTATGTCGTGCGTCCGGGCGACGTGCTCGAACTGTTCGCCACGATCGGCCTCAATCCGGAGGCCGTGCACCGGACCCGGCTGCGCATCGGCGAGGGCCTGGTCGGCGAGATCGCCGCCACCGCGCGCTCGCTGGCGATCGCCAACGCCCCGGCGCACCCGAATTTCGCCTACCGGCCGGAAACCGGTGAGGACCCCTACCAGTCCCTGCTCGGCGTGCCGATCCTGCGCGGCGGGCGGGTGCGCGGGGTGCTGGTGATCCAGCACCGCCACCGGCGCACCTACAGCGAGGAACAGGTCGAGACGCTGGAGACCGTCGCCATGGTGGTCGCCGAGCTGGCCGCCAACAGCGATCTGGCGGCGCGCGGGGAGCTGGCCGCGGAGTCGAGCGGCGGCATCCTGCCGTCGAGGCTCGAGGGGGTGACGTTGAACGCCGGTCTCGCCCAAGGGCTGGCGGTGCTGCACCGGCCGCAACTCACGGTTCGCGAGATGGTGGCGGAAGACCCGGCGGCCGAACAGGCGCGGCTGTGGCAGGCGGTCGACGCCATGCACAGCTCGCTCGACGCCCTGCTGGCCGAAACCGCCGCCGACCACGCGGATTCGCGCGATATTCTCGAAACCTATCGGATGATCGCCGAGGACCGCGGCTGGCTGACCCGCATCACCGACGCGATTGTCTCCGGGCTGACCGCCGAGGCGGCGGTGCAGCGGGTGCAGGACGATTTGCGCGCCCGCATGGCGCACATGACCGATCCGTATATGCGCGAGCGGCTGGCCGATTTCGAGGATCTGGCCAACCGGCTGCTGCTGCACCTGGCCGGGCGCACCTCCGCCGCGGCGATCGGCACGCTGCCCGACGACATCGTGCTGATCGCGCGGTCGATCGGGCCAGCCGAGCTGCTCGACTACGACCGGCGCCGGTTGCGCGCCCTGGTACTGGAGGAAGGGTCGGCGGCGAGCCACGTGGCGATCGTCGCCCGCGCCCTCGACATCCCGGTGGTGGCGCAATGCGCCGACCTGCTGTCGCGGGTCGAACCGCTCGACCAGGTCATCGTCGACGGCGACAACGCCCAGGTCTTCATCCGCCCGGCCGACGACGTGCAGGCGGTATTCAACGAGACCGCCGCGATGCGCGCCCGGCGCCGCGAGCAACAGGCGGAGATGGCCAAGCTGCCGGCGGAAACCCGCGACCGCGTCGCGGTGTCGCTGCACATCAATGCCGGCCTGCTGCTCGACATGCCGCATTTGCACGATACCGGCGCCGACGGCGTCGGACTCTATCGGACCGAGATCCCGTTCATGGTGCGCTCCGCCTATCCCGATGTGGCGGCGCAGACCGAACTCTATGCCAAGGTGCTGGATCAGGCGGGCGACAAGCCGGTCGCCTTCCGCACGCTCGACATCGGCGGCGACAAGCGGCTGCCCTATTTCAGCGAGGTACCGCAGGAGAATCCGGCGCTGGGCTGGCGGGCGATCCGCATCGGCCTCGACCGGCCGGCGATGCTGCGCAACCAGCTTCGCGCCCTGCTGCGCGCCTCCGCCGGACGGCCGATCAGCATCATGTTCCCGATGGTGGCGGCGATCGCCGAGCTGGATGCCGCCCGCCGATTGCTGGAGAGGGAGCGGGCCCGGGTCGCCGCCGAGGGTCATCCGCTGCCGGAGCGGCTCAGGATCGGCGTGATGATCGAGGTGCCGTCGCTGCTCTGGCAGTTGCCGTCCCTGCTGTCGCGGGTCGATTTCGTCTCGGTCGGCTCGAACGACCTCTTGCAGTACCTGTTCGCGTCGGATCGCGGCAATCCGAAGCTGTCGCAGCGCTACGACCCGCTGTCGCCGATCATGCTGAACGTGCTCAAGCAGCTGATCGACGCGGCGGAGGCGGCCGGAGTGCCGCTCAGCATCTGCGGCGAGATGGCGGGCCGGCCGCTGGAGGCGATGGCGCTGCTCGGGCTCGGCCTGCGCCGGCTGGCGGCGGCGCCGGCGGCGATCGGCCCGCTGAAGACGATGATTCGCAGCCTGGAGATGGCACCGCTGACCGATCTGGTCGAGCGGCTGCGGCGCGCCGAGGGCGAGACTATGCGGCCCAATCTCAAGGCTTTCGCCCGCGACCGGGGGATCCCGGTTTGATTTCCCGCGCGGCTATTCGGCATCCGTTACGAATCTGGTAATAAGCCATTGTTGTTAACAACTTTTAAGGACTGGCGCCCTATGAATGGCATTCGGGTGCGGGTCCCTTTGGGTTCAGCCGATCGGACCGGCGGACGCGCCAGCGATCCGTCGACGGCCGGACGGAGCGTTGAGAGACAGCGACAACCGTGATGATGCCGCAGGGTAGGAAGCCGTTGAACGTTTCTGTGATTCCTGAGGACGACGAGCCGAACCGTGAAGACGGGGCTCCCGCCGCCGGCGTCCAGCAGCCGATCTGCGTGCTGTTGCGCGAGGCGCGGGAGGCGGCCGGCTATAGCATCGCCGATGTGGCGCAATTGTTGCGCATCCAGCGCCAATACCTGGCCGCCATCGAGGAAGGCCGGTACAGCGACCTGCCCGGCTCGGTCTACGCGATCGGGTTCGTGCGCACCTACTCCGATTTCCTGAACCTGGACGCCGACGAGGTTGTGCGCCGCTTCAAGGACGAGGCGGAGGATCTGTCGCGGCCGACCGACTATGTCTTCCCGGTCACCCCGACCGAGGCGCGGGTGCCGGGCTTCGCGGTTCTGGTGATCGGCGTGTTGCTGGCGGCCCTCGCCTACAGCGCCTGGTATCTCGCCTCCGGCGACGGCGCCTCGACGACCGGTCGCGTTACCGACGTGCCGGCCCGGGTTTCCGACCTGGCAAGCCGGAGCGCCGCGGTAGAGCCGCCGCCGGCGATCGCGCCGGTGGCCGTCGCGCCGCCGTTGTCGAGCGCGCCCGAACCGGTCGCCGAGACCGTGGCCGAGAGCGTACCGGAACCTGCCGCGACACCGGTCCCGCCGCCGGCCGCCGAGCCCGTCGTCGCCACCGCGCCAGCCGCCGAGCCCGCCGCCGAGCCGGTCATCGCCGCCGCGCCGGCCGAGATCGTCGAGGACCCGACGCCGCC
>JABDIP010000502.1 GCA_013003675.1 Inquilinus sp. | reverse complement strand
GCGCCCTGGTGACCGCCTCGTCCAACGCCGCCTTCGCCCAGGGCCTGCGCATGCTGCGCAAGCGTGGCACGGCGGTGCTGCACGGGCTGCCGCCCGGGGATTTCCCGGTGCCGATCATGGAGATGGTGCTGCAGGGCAAGACCGTGCGCGGCTCGATCGTCGGCACCCGCCTCGACCTCATCGAATGCCTCGCCTTCGCCGTCGATGGCAAGGTCGCCGCCACCATCGAGACCCAGCCGCTGGAACAGGTCAACGCGGTGCTCGACCGGATGCGGGCGGGGACGATCGACGGACGGGTGGTGCTGGCGCTCTAGCTTCAGCCAGCGGCGCTTTGCCGAACCCTACCCGAACGCCACCTGGGCGACCGGCGGGAGGTGGGCGGAGATCAGGCTCCAGCGCTCGCCGCCGGTGTCGCTGACCCACAGGGCGCCGGTGGTCGAGCCCATGGCCAAGCGCTCGCCGCTGGCGTCGATGTCGAGGGCGTGGCGGTAGACGAGGTCGTAGGCGGCATCTTGCGGCAGGCCGTCGCTCAGCACTTCGAAGCTCTCGCCGCCGTCGTCCGTGCGGGAAACGACGAAGCGGCCGTCGACCGGGATCCGGCATTCGTCCTTCACCGCCGGCACGAACCACGCGGTATCCGGGTCGGCCGGATGGGCGGCGACGGCGAAGCCGAAGGCGGCCGGCTTGGCGTTCGCCGTGACCTCCGTCCAATTGGTGCCGCCATCGTCGGAGCGGAAGATGCCGTTGTGGTGCTGGCACCAGACCCGGTCCGGCGCGGCCGTGCAGGCGGCAAGGCGGTGCACGTCCTGGGTCGAGCGCTGATCGCTCATCTCCGGCGGCAGGTATTCGTTGCGCAGCCCGTGGCCGCCGAGCGCCCAGCTCGCGCCGCGGTCGCCGCTGGTCCAGACACCGCCGCAGGAGACGCCGATTGTCAGCCTTGCGCTGTCGCGCGGGTCGACCAGGATCGAATGGATGCCGGGTTCGTCATAGCCGCCGCCGAACCACTCCCGGCGCTCCGGCACGTCCCACAGGCTCTGGTTCAGCGACCAGGTGGACCCGCGATCCGCCGAGTGGAACAGGCCGCCCGGCAGGGTGCCGGCCCACAGCGTCCCCGGCTGGTCGGCGCCACCCGCCGCCAGGGTCCAGATCAGCGAGACGCTGGGCCCCTCCCCGCCCTCGGGCGCGGCGGCGAAGGCCGGCGCCGGCAATTCGGTCCATGTCTGTCCGCCATCCTCCGACCGGTGCAGCTTGACGCCGAAATGGCCGAGATTCAGCGCGGCATAGAGCGTGCCGTCGCGGCCATCCGGCAGGATGGCGGATACCGGCTCACCGGCGAAGGCCGGGGCTCCCGCGACGGCCCAGGTGCCGCCCTTGCGCACGACGGTGAACAGCCCCTTGCGGGTCGCGACCAACAGCCTGTCCGTCATGTCATCCTCCGGAAAGTGCCTGGAAAACGAAGATCTCGTCGTCATCGGCGACCGGATCGGCGAGGCGCGCGCGGTCGGCGACCGGCCGGTCGTTGACGAAGACGTTGACGTGCCGCCTGAGCCGTCCCTGATCGTCGAGCAGGTAGGAGCGCAGCCAGGGATTGACGGCGAAGACCGCGTCCAGCGCGGCGCGCACGGTCCGGCCCGCCACCTCGGCCGGCGGGCAGTCGAGATGGCGCTGCAGATTGGCGGTGAAGCTGACGCGGGGCATCGGCGCCGGTCCCCCTTCAACGCCCGAGCGTGCCCCGGTTCGGCGGCGAGTGCAATCGTCCCGGTTGCTGTCGACGACCCGCGCCACCCGCGCATTGTTCACTGGCGCGGACGTTGCTGCGGCCCAATCCTTCAGCCGTCCATCTCAGGGACACAGTTGCTGGCTGGACGGGTCGAAGCCGCCCCCTCGGATCGCCTCTCAGGCGAAGCGGACGCCGATCTTGTCGCCGGTCTGCCAGCAGGTGCGGCAGCGATAGCCCTTGTCGCCGGGCACCGACAGCACGAACGCCTCCGGCCATCCCGTCGGGTCGCCGTCGACGCGCAGGGCGGCGCCGTCGCTGGTGACGCTGACGATGGTGCACTCGATGGCGGGCCGCCCGTCGTCGAAGATGGCGCGGCCGGCCAGAAGGGGGCGGGAGGGTCGATCCATGGACGTCTCCGGGGACGCCGGCCGTTCCGCCTCCGCCGCGGCGCGGCCGCGGGCGATCGCCGCCTCGACGGCGCCGATCACCGACTCGCGGTTGAACGGTTTCAACAGATAGTCTTCGACGCCGAGGCTGGCGCCCTTGCCGTCCTGATGCGGGTCGACCAGCCCGGTCTGCATCACAACCGGGGTGCGAACGCCGCCGGAGCGGAGATGTTCGACGACCTGATAGCCGTCGATGTCCGGCAGGTCGATGTCGAGCAGGATCACATCATACTCGCCGGCTAGGCCGACCGTCACCGCCTCGCGGCCCAGGCGCGCCACGTCGCAATGGTAGCCGGCGCGCCGCAACATGTTGGCGACGGCGACCGCCATCGCGTTGTCGTCCTCGACATAGAGCACCCGCATCGTCGACCCGACCTCCCGATGATCCGATGGCAAAAAGTACGATGGCGGCATCCTCTTCGGAGGAGGTTAACAGCATCGTAAAAGGCGAGAATCTTCGAAATGTTTTCTAAAACACTAATGGGGTTTGCCGGCGGGGCGGGTGCGGTTCGCCGCTCTCCACCGCGTGGGCCAGGAAGCGCAGCGGGCCGCCGGGCACCACCGCGTCGAACGGGTAGCAGGTGACCAGGGTCAGGCTGGATCGCGACCAATCGGTCGGGATCGCCGCGTCGCGGAAATCGACGATTTCGGTGCCGGTGACCGTGTAGTCGCGGACCGTTCCGTCGGGCGTCTGCAAATGAAGCGTTTCGCCCGGCGCCAGGGTCTGGAGAAAGCGGAAATGGGTGTCGCGATGGGCGCTGATCAGCGCCGGCCCGGCCGTGCCGATCGTGGCGGAGCCTTGCAGATGGCCGGGACCGAATGCCAGCGTGCGGCCACTGGCGCCGTCCAGCACGATCAGGTCGATGCCGTGTCCCGGCGCCTGCAGCCGGGCCACCGGCCAGGTGTCGGCCCAGGGCCAGGGGCGGGCATCGGCCTCTCCGGCTAAGGTTCGGGACCAGGCCCGGTCCAGCAGTATCTGGGCCAGCACGGCCTTGGCGTGGATGTAGATCCCGGCGCCGCCCTGCCACAGCCCGACGGCCAGCAGCAGGGCGGCCAGCGCCGTCAGCGCGCGGCGCCGGCTCACGACAACCCGCCGCGCCGGCGCGCCAGCCACAGCAGCAGGGCCGCCAGCACCAGGCACGCCGCGCCGAAGATCAGGTTGAGCTGCGCCGGCGTGGCGGTGCCGGGCAGCCGGGCGACGACGAACGGCGTGCCGGTCGTCGCCATCGCGCGGATCGCCGCCAGCGAGGCCGGGTCGGGCGCCGGTGGTCCTGCGTCGACCGCGGCGTCGCGCTGCTCGGGTGTGGGTTGCGAGGGCGTGGCGGGTGCGCCGCCGGCCATGCTCATGGTCACCCCGGCCGGCATGTTGACGGCCACCGCCTCGGTTTCCAGCGGCGCGGCCGGCGGCCGGGCGACGACGGAATCGACCGCCACCAGGCTGGTGTAGTCGCTGACCAGCCCGTGCGCCAACGCGACCTCGAGGATGCCGTCGCGGATCGCCTGCGGGTCGGCGCCGCGATAGCGCTCGCGCTCCAGCTCGGCGATCTTCGACCGGGCCCAGAGCGCGGCGACGCCGCCGGCGTCCCGGGCGATCGTCAGCGGTGCCTCGCGTTCCCAGGCGGTGCCGCCGGTCGCGCCGGCGATGCGCGCCGCGCCCTGGCTGCCGGCCGGCAGGCGGGCGGCCACC
>JABDIP010000476.1 GCA_013003675.1 Inquilinus sp. | reverse complement strand
CCCTTTCGCTTTGCCCAGCGCCGCTCGACCGAGCTTCAGACATGAGGTCGGGTCGACCTCATGTCATCTTGGTTGAGGCACCGATCGGCGGTCAGTCCGTAGACTTGACGGCGATCTTCTTGGTCTTGCGCTTCGCCTCCGGCGGCCGCGGCAGGGTGACCTTCAGTACGCCCTTGGCGAACGCCGCCTTGACCTGCTCCGCGTCGACCTCGAAGGGGACCGGAATCGACCTCGAGAACGAGCCGTAGCTGCGTTCGCGCAGGTGAAAGTCGGCCTTCTTCTCCTCTCTCTCGGTCTTCTTCTCGCCGCGCAGAGTGAGGACGTTGTTGGTCAAATCGACCTCGATGTCCTTCTCCTCCATGCCCGGCAATTCGGCGGTGACGGTCAGGCCGTCATCGCTCTCCGAGACGTCGAGTTGCGGCAGAACAGCACCCTCGGCCTCGACTGCCAGGCTCGGCCACGCGAAACCGCGGCCGAAATCGCTGAACAGCCGCTCCATCTCGCGTTGCAGCGAGCGAAACGGGTCGAGTTCGCCATTGCCGGTCAGGAAACCCGGCCGGAACCGGGTCGACGGAACATGGGATTTCTGCGCCATTGGACCCTCCTTGTCGTTCACGGGGTGCCGCCCGCCACAGGGTTGCGACGGAAGGCCGCCCCCGAATCGCGACCTGCCATCGCCCGTGCGACGGCTGCCGGCGAATGCCGATCACAGTGCCGAGGACCGACATTGGCAATTTGGCGGGGGCTGTCGGACGGTATATTGGGAGCCCGACCGGCGGTGTCCATTGACCTCGATCAATACTGCGTCGATGGCCGAAGGGGTCGTCGCGCCGGGGCACGCGAAGGGCGCCCCAGGGCGCCCTCGGATCGCCGACGGAGGGTCGGCTATTTGTGCCGGAAGGTGATGCGGCCCTTGGTCAGGTCGTAGGGGGTCATCTCCACATCGACCTTGTCGCCCGGCATGACGCGGATGCGGAACTTGCGCATCTTTCCCGCGGTGTGAGCGATGATCTCGTGATCGTTCTCGAGCTTCACGCGGAACATCGCGTTGGGGAGTTTCTCGATCACAACGCCGCTGAATTGAATCAGCTCTTCCTTTGCCATTGACCCTCGCTGGTGTGCTGCCGCCCCGTTGGCGCCGGCCAACATCGTCGCTTCGGCCGCAAGTTTCAAGCCCTGCCGGCCCGGCGGGTGCAAGAAGGAAGGCGGCAAGCCGTTTTGAACATCTCGGCAGGCGCCGTCGAGTCCGGTTGATCCGACCCACTCCACGTGGCAAGAAACGCCCCGCCCCTGTCCCACTATCGAGGAATTCACCAACTCATGCGGCCCTTCTTTCGTATTCTTTCCGCCATAACAATCACTCTTGCCGCCGGCTCCGCCGCGGCCGCCGAATACAGGGCCGGCGATATCACCATCGCCGACCCGTGGAGCCGGGCCACGGCACCGGCGGCGCGCACCGGGGCCGGCTTCATGACTATTGGCAATGGCGGCTCGGCCGACGATCGTCTGATCGCGGCGGCGACGGAGGCCGCCGGGCGCGTCGAGCTGCATCGTTCGGTAATGCAGGACGGCGTGATGCGGATGATCGAGCAGGAAGACGGCATTCCGGTCCCGGCCGGCGAGACCGTGATCCTAGAGCCGGGCGGGCTGCACCTGATGATGATGGGGCTGACCGGGCCGTTGGCCAAGGACAGCCGGGTGCCGGTCATCCTGACCTTCGAGCGTGCCGGCACCGTCGTCGTCGAGCTTGCGGTCGGCGCCGCCGGGTCGGCCATGGCGCCGATGGGGCACGGCGCCGCCGGTCACGGGAACTGAACGGCGGCGCTCAGCCCTTCTTGCCCGCCCTCTTGCGAGCGCGCACCGGCATCTGCGCAACGGAATTGGCCTCAGACCCGTCATAGCCTTGCAGATGGACCTTGAGGCGGCTCTTGCGCAGATGGCCCTCCGTCTCGAGCATCGGATAGGCAATGGAGGTGATGTGCGAGGTGACACGCTTCAGGTCGCGTAGCAGGTCGAGATGCAGCGCCGATGTCTCGATGGTGGCGATCTCACCCTCGCGCAGCCGTTCCATATGGCGGTCGCCGGCTACCCGTTCGACCTCCCGGAACTGCTCTTTCTCGAGCATCAGCCGGCGCGCCATGGCGACATCGCGGGAGACCAGGACGTTGATACCGAGGCGCATCTGGTCGATGACGCGGGCATGGATGGCCGACAGTTCCTTCTGGCCTTCGGGCGAGAATTCCAGCCGGCGCTTGATCTTCTTGTCGGCGGTCTGCAGCAGGTTGGTGTCGATGATGTCGCCGATGTGCTCCAGATTGGTGGCGAAGGTGATCAGCTCGACGAACCGTTCGCTGTCCTCGCCCTCCAGCTCGTTGCGGCTGACCTCGGTCAGATAGAGCTTGACCGCCCCGTGCAGCGCGTCGACGTCGTCGTCGCGGTCGGAGATCTCGTCCATCAGCCTCTTGTCGTTGGTCTCGAAGACGAGCATCACGTCGCGCAGCATCGACTCGACGATGTCGGCCATGCGCAGCACCTCGCGCGTCGCACAGCTCAACGCCAGGGCCGGCACGGTGACGACGTCGCTGTCCAGGTGTCTCGGCTGGCCCTCCGACTCCGGCGCGCGCGGCGTCGGCAGCATGCGCCCGGTCAGCTGCGCCATCGGCCCGATGAACGGCAGGAAGAGGACGGCGAGGGCCAGATTGAACAGGGTATGGAAATTCGCGATCTGCCGCGCCGGATCGGGCTCGATGAGCCCGAGATAGGGCGTGACCAGTGGCAGTAGGGCGAGCGTGGCCAACCCCCCGACGATCCGGAACAGCAGGTTGCCGAGCGGCACCCGCCGCGCCTCGTGCGGCTCCGACATGCCGATCGCCATTGGAATGATGCCGGCACCGATATTGGCGCCGAGGACCAGCGCGAAGCCGAGCGCGGGTGACACCACCGCCGTCGCCGTCAGCGCCATGATCAGCAGCACCATGGCGACGCTGGAATGGGCGATCCAGGTCAAGAGCGCCGCCAGGCCGACCGCCAGGATCGGATCGCCGGCGAGCGGTGCCAAAACCGCCTGCAGCGACTCGCTTTCGCGCAGCGGCGTCGACGCGCCGACGATCAACCCGAGCGACAGCAGCATCAGCGCGAGGCCGATCGAGACCCGGCCGAGATGGCGCCAGATCGCGCTCGGCCCGGCCAGGAAGGCGATGACGCCGGCGAGCAGGAAGACCGGCGAGAGCCAGGCGATGTCGAACGACAACACCTGCACCACGAGGGTCGATCCGACATCGGCGCCCAGCATGATGGCGAGCGCCGGGGCGGTGGCGATCAGTCCGCGTCCGGCGAACGACATCGCCAACAGGGCGGTGGCGGTCGAACTCTGCAGCAGGCCGGCGGCACCGATGCCCATCAGGAAACCGGCGAACCGGTTGCGGGTCGAGCGCCCGAGCACGGACCGCAGGCTGGCGCCGTAGGCGCGCATGATGCCGGTGCGGATCATTCGCGCCGCCCACAGCAGCAAGGCGACTCCGCCGCCAAGGCTGAGCAAAAGTTCGTGCCCGGCCGTTTGCTCCAACTGGCTCTCCTTCGACAAGAATGGGACCGGTGAACGGCAGAATTCGCCGCCACCGCGATTCGGTCACAATTGGGAAAAACGACGGCGGCGCGGCACCGGCGTCGGTCGGATCATTCCGAATAAACCGGGAAAGTGACTGAAATCCGGCAGCCGGCACACAAAGTCCCGACGCGGTAGCCCGACGCTGTGGACCGTCCCCCGCGCGACATCATAGCATTGCCATCCTTCGCGCGTTGCCGATGCGGCGGCGCCCCTGTCCGGTCCCGACTCCCGTGGAAACCCACATCGCCGCTCTGGTGCTGCTCGCCGCCCTGCTGCATGCCGGGTGGAACACGCTGGTGAAGCGCTCGACGGAGCGGCTGGCGATGATGGCGCTGCTCGGCGCGACGTCCTTCGTCGTCGCATCGGCGGCGGCCCCGTTCCTGCCGTGGCCGGCGGCCGCCGGGTGGCCCTACATCATCGCCTCGGTGATCCTGCACATCGGCTATCAGCTCTTCCTGATCGCCGCCTACCGCCACGGCGACCTGTCGGAGGTCTATCCGATCGCCCGCGGCGGGGCGCCGGTCCTGACGACGCTGGCGGCGCTGTGGCTGGTGGGCGAGACCCTGTCCAGCGTGACGCTTGCCGGCATCGCCCTGGTCGCGGCCGGCATCATGAGCCTGTCGCTGCAGAACCGCGCGGCCCTGTTCCGCGCCAACCCCGGCACCCTGTTCTATGCCGTCGGCACCGCCGGCTTCATCGCCTCCTACACGGTCTGCGACGGCCTCGGCGTGCGGGCGGCGGAAAGCCCGCACGCCTATACGGTGTGGCTGTTCCTGCTGGAGGGGGTGTCGATCCTGGCGATCGCCGCCGCCATCCACCGCCGCCGGCTGCCGGCGCTACTCGCCAGCGGTTGGCGGGTCGGCGCGGTGGCCGGCACCATGTCGCTGATCGCCTATTGGCTGGTGCTGTGGGCCCTCAGCCTCGGGGCGATCGCCCCGGTGGCGGCGCTGCGCGAGACCAGCGTGGTGTTCGCGGCGATCCTCGGCGCGCTGTTCCTCGGCGAACGGATGACGGCCCTGCGCGTCGTCGCGGCGGCATTGGTCGCCGCCGGGGTGATCCTGATCAAGTTGTGACGGCCCTCGGCGCCGGCCGGCGCCAGCGCCGCAGCGCGGCGCTCTGGCTGCGCCCCAACCTCACGGGCGGACGGGCGGCGCGGATCCGGCGCATGGCATCGGCAGGGCCGGCCGACTCGCCGCTCTCGACCAGCCAGGCGGCGGCGACGCAGGCGCTGCGCCCATAGCCGAGCGCACAATGGACATAGACCGGCCCGTTCATCCGCTGCGCCTCGATGAAGCGCACCGCCCGGCGGATCTGTTTCGGGCTCGGCGCGGCCAGGTCAAGCACCGGCAGCCCGAGATAGGGCAGCCCCCGGAACGCCGGCGCCTCGTCGAACTCGGCGGCCAGATCGACCACCGCGACGACCCCGGCGCCGATGGCCCGACGCGCCTCGCCGTTGGACAGGGCCCGGCCGACCAGCAGGCCCGGCGCCACCTCGGACCAGGCCGGGTGCCGGGTCCCGAAAAGGCGAACCGACAGCCATGCCGCCAGACGATAGGGCAGCAGCACCCACCGGGCGGCCAGCCCCAGCCGGCCGGCGCGCTTGCCGAACAAGGCCGGCCCGACGCGGCCATAGGCGGCGGCCACCAGCCCCAGCGCCACGGCCGGCCAAAGCAACAGCAGTCCGACCGGCCCGGTCAGCGCCGCCAACAGCACGAGCAGTAGCCCGGCGACCCGATAGGGCAAGGCCCGGCGCCGGTCGGCGACCGGCGGACGGGCGCGGCGGAGCGGGGCGTCGGGGACCAGGCAGAACAGGGCGCCGCCGAGCAGGGCGCCGGTCGCGACATCGAGCGTGTGGTGCTGCCAGGTCAGCAGCACCGACGCGGCGATCAGCACGATCCAAAGATGCACGACGAGCCGCAGCGCCTTCCGGGTCGCGCCGGCATAGACCGGCCACAGCACGGCGAGCAGCGCGACGTGCAGCGACGGCGCCTGGTTGTAGGGCGTGTCGAAGGTCTCCAGCAGGCCGAACAACGGCCCGAAGAGGCCCTCGACCGGCGGCCGTTCGAACCCCATGCGGGCCGGGAACAGCACGAAGCAGGCGGTCGCCACGCCGATGGCCAGGGCGATCCGCGCGGCGTGGGCCCGCAGATCGCGCCGATTGCGGCAGAGGAAGAACGAGCCGGCGAAGAACAGATCGATCGACATGTACGGGACAACCGACGCCGGCACGAAGGGGATCGCCGCCTCCCAGCCGAAGGCCAGGCTGGCGGCCGATCCGCCACGGCTAGTCACCCAGCCGGACAGGCCGTAGAGGGCGAAGAACAGGGGGCCGAGGAGAAGCAGCCACAGCGCCGCCTCGCCCCAGGGCCGCTCGCGCGGGGCGCCCATGACGTCAGACCGCCGCCGCCGACAACGAGGTCGGCAGGACCACAACCGGCCGAGGCCGCTTGCGGGCCAGCGATACGGTGAAGATCCCTCCCTCGTCGACGGTCATGTCGACCTTGTCGAAGCCGGCGGCGGCGACGAGCTGGTCCATCTCCGCCTGGCTCCGCCGCCGCATCACCCATCGGCCACCGTCGCGATGGTTGGTCAGGACGCGGGCGATGAAGTCGAGCTGCGGATGCCAGGGCTGGTTGGTGTAGATCAGATAGCCGCCATCCTCGAGGGCCTCCGTCAGCCCTGCCAGCGATGCCTCGACCGGCGCGTTGTCAGGAAACAGCTCGTAGAGGCCGGAGACGATGGCGATTGTCGGCCTCGGCGACAGCCGGCAAAGCTGCTCGGCGTCGAAGGCGTCGCCCTGAACGCACCGCACCCCGTCGAGGTCCAGCTCGCGGGCCAGCCGGCGGCCGGCCTCGACATTGCCGGCATCGCGGTCGGCCAGCACGGCGACGATGTCGCGTTCGGGACGGCGGGCCAGCACCTCCAGCACGTAGCGGCCGGGGCCGGCGGCGATGTCGGCGATCCGGACCGGCCGGCCCTCGATGCCGACGGTCATGATCGCCCGGCTCAGCAGGGATTGCAGCTGCCGACGGCGCGAACGGATGCCGCGCCAGCCCGGGCTGTCGAGATAGGCCCGGTCGATCAGCCGGCCCAGCGGGGTGAACCCGGCGGCGCGGTCCCGATAGACATAATCGAGCATGGCGCCGGAGTCGAAACCGCGACGCCAGCCGAGCCGGACGCCGTCGCTCAGCCGGCCGATCGTGGCCAGCAGTGCGCGGGTCACCGCATAGCCGAACCGTCGCGGCGACCAGCGCGGCAACGGTGCCGCCAGCGCCTGGTATTCACGATAGGTCGGACCGTCGCGGTCGGCGGACAGCAGGCAGGGCGGCCGCGCCGGGTAGGCGAAGGCATCGCGGATGAACTGCCGCGCCATGGCGATCGGCAGATGATTGTCCCGCTCGTTGAAGGTGTCGTGCAGGAAGCCGGGGAAGACGTGCAT
>JABDIP010000453.1 GCA_013003675.1 Inquilinus sp. | reverse complement strand
GGCGGTGGACGATGCCGGCCGGCCGGCGCTGTTCCAGGTCGCAGGCAACTGCCTCGGCTTCACCGGCCATCCCGGGGCGAAGCTCGGCATGGTCGAGGATCTGATCATGGAGTTCGAGGACTCGCCGGCCGACCCGGCCGCGGCGATGGCCGCCCTGCGCGCGGCGCAGCCGGCGATCGAGGACGCGCTGGTCCCGATCATGACCGGTCTGGTGCAGATCACCGGGCTCATGCGGACCGCCGGCGCCTAGCCGGCGCCGAGCGGCAACGAGCGACAATGCCCGCTTTCTTATTTTACCCTATTCTAATATACTGATTGTCCCAGCGAACGCGGACGATTACAATTCGGCGTTGAAGGGCGGAGCATTCGCCTCAGCCGGACAGTTGAAAACCGGAGGGTAGGCCGATGGCCGACAAGCTGATCATCGTGATGGCCAATACCGATCCCCGCAACGGCGAGGAACTCGGCGCACCGATCTTCCAGGCCTCGGTGGCCGCGGCGATGGAATACGAGGTCGAGGTGATCTGCACGGCGACCGCCGGCCGGCTGATGAAGAAGGGCGTCGCCGAGACGCTCTTCGTCAAGGAAGGCTCGCCGAAATCGGTCTACGACTTCATCAAGGACGCCCATGAGGCGGGCGCGAAATTCTACTGCTGCTCACCGAATCTCGACCTGTTCGAAATGACCCAGGACGATCTCATTCCGGAATGCGCCGGCATCATCGGCGGCGCCCACCTGATCGAACAGGTGATGGAAGAGGACTGCCGGGTGCTGACTTACTAGATCGCGAGAGGGCGAATCGGCAATGGGCCATAGCGGCACGACACGGGTTCAGCAGTTCATCGGCGATCCGTTATCCGAGGCGCCGGTCCTTGACCGTGGGAAGCTGGAGGGGATCTTCGCCGACATCCAGTCGGATCTCCGCTACGACCACGAGTTGAACGGCTGCCTCAATTGCGGCATCTGCACCGCCACCTGCCCGGCGGCGCATTACTATGATTTCAGCCCGCGCGAGATCGTCCAACTGCTGTGGACGGAGAATCTCGAGGGCATCTACGACGCCATGCAGGAGAAGATCTGGGCCTGCGCCCAGTGTTACACCTGCGCGGCGCGGTGCCCGTTCGGCAACTCGCCCGGCGGGCTGATCATGCTGATGCGTGAGACCGCCATCAAGCACGGCATGCAGTCGGCCAAGGACGTGCTGCGCCCGTTCAGCCGGGTCATGCTGAAGCTGATCTCCACCGGCAACCAGCTCTCGCCGGACATGATCAACGCCGATCATTTCGCCGATTGGGGACCGAACATCTCCAAGGTCGACGCGCCGCTGAAGACGCTGCGCCGGGCGATCCCGATGCCGACGCTGAACACCACCGCGACGGCCTGGGAAGTCAACCTGAAGACCTCCATCGAGCTCTATACCATCTGGGAAATGACCGGCGTTCTCGACCAGCTCGAGACCATCGACGAGAACCTGTTCGATGTCATCACCGACATCATGGACGAGAAACGCGAAGACTGGGACGACTGGGTCGACGACCAGGACGATGACGATGAGGACGACGACTGAGATCGCCATCTCGGTTCCACCACCGCATTGCTTGAGGAGAAGCCGATGACCACCGGCAACGGCAAACAGACAGGCGGCGAGCGCTTTACCGGGCATGGCTCGGAATGGACCGACGCCAAGCTGAGTCCCGCCGAATCGCAGTTGGCCACGTCGTGGGTCGAGCAGAGAATCGACCGGCGCTCGATGCTGACCAACAAGGACCGGGTCGAGGATGTCCGCGACATCATGTGGCAGCTGGAAAAGGACGGCGAGATCGTCGTCCACCGGGTCGCCGAGGAGCACCAGCCGGTCACCGTGAAGACGCTGTACGGCTGGGACAAGCGGGTCCCGACTCGGCAGCTTTGGCACCACAAATCCTGCGGCCAGTGCGGCAACATCCCGGGCTATCCGGCCTCTCTTCTGTGGCTGATGAACGAGCTCGGCATCGAGTATCTCGACGAGACCGACCAGACTTCGTGCACCGCCTGGAACTACCACGGTTCGGGCATCGGCAATCTGGAGAGCCTGGCGGCGGTGTTCCTTCGCAACTTCCACCAGGCCTATGTGGCCGCCAAGGCCCAGGGTCTGCCGGACGGCTATTACTATCCGCTGGTCCATTGCGGCACCTCGTTCGGCAACTACAAGGAAGTGCGCGGCTATCTGCTGCGGTCCGCCGAGTTGCGCGAGCGGGTCAAGGCGATCCTCGGCAAGCTCGGCCGGCTGGTCGACGGCAAGCTGCTGATCCCCGAGGAGGTGGTGCATTATTCCGAGTGGCTGCATGTCATGCGCCAGGACATCGCCAACCGCCAGGAGATCGACTGCAGCGGAATCCGCGCGACCATCCATCCGGCCTGCCACGTCTACAAGATGGTGCCCGAGGACGCGGTCTATGACGACGACATCCTGGAGGGCAACCGGGTGGCGGTGTCCACCGGGATCGTCCAGGCGCTCGGCGCGCAGGTCATCGACTATTCGACCTGGTACGACTGCTGCGGCTTCGGTTTCCGCCATATTATTTCCGAACGCGAATTCACACGCTCATTCGCGATCGACCGCAAGCTGCGCGTCGCGCAGGAAGAGG
>JABDIP010000451.1 GCA_013003675.1 Inquilinus sp. | reverse complement strand
CGGAATGGGGCGCGATGGTGTCGAGCGGCCGGCAATTCCTGCTCGATCAGTGGTGGGTGGCGACCATGCCCGGCATCGCCATCTTCGTCGTCTGCCTGGGCTTCAATTTGCTGGGCGACGGGTTGCGGGACCTGCTCGACCCGAAGCAGGGCCGATGAGCGCGCCCCTGCTCACCGTCGAGAATCTGCGGGTCGACTTCGTCACCCGGCGCGGCATCGTGCCGGCGGTGCGCGGCATCTCCTTCGGCGTCGGCCGCGAGAAGGTCGGCATCGTCGGCGAGTCGGGCTCCGGCAAGGCGGTGACCGGCCGCGCCGTGCTCAGGCTGGTGCCGCATCCGGGGCGGGTCTCCGCCAAGCGCATCGATTTCGACGGCGTCGACCTGATGGGGCTGTCGGAACGCGAGCTGCGCCAAATCCGTGGCGAGCGCATTTCGATGGTGATGCAGGACCCGAAATTCTCCCTCAACCCGGTGATGCGGGTCGGTTCCCAGATCGCCGAGGCCTATCGCATCCACACCGGCGCCTCGGCCTCGGAATGCCGGCGCCGGGCGCTGGCGATGCTGGAGGCGGTGCGCATCCGCGACGTCGAGCGCGTCTACCGGCTGTTTCCGCACGAGGTGTCGGGCGGCATGGGCCAGCGCATCATGATCGCCATGATGCTGATCCCCGATCCCGATCTGCTGATCGCCGACGAGCCGACCTCCGCCCTCGACGTGACGGTGCAGATGCAGGTGCTGGCGATCGTCGACGATCTGGTCAGCCAGCGCGGCATGGGACTGATGTTCATCAGCCACGACCTCAATCTGGTCGCCAGCTTCTGCGACCGGGTGCTGATCATGTATGCCGGCCAGATCGTCGAGAATTGCCTGGCCGCCGAGCTGCACCAGGCCAGGCACCCCTACACCAGGGGCCTGCTCGACAGCCTTCCGCGGGTCGACGACACCCGGGCGGAACTGCCGACTCTCGCCCGCGACCCGGCCTGGCTGGAGCCTCTGGCGGCGGACAGGACGGCTGGATCGTGATCCGGGTCCGCGACCTGACGGTCACCTTCGGTCACGGCGCCCAGGCGATCCACGCGGTGCGCGGCATCGATCTCGACGTCGCCGAGGGCGAGAGCTTCGGCATCGTCGGCGAGTCCGGCTCCGGCAAGTCGACGGTGTTGCGCGCCCTGGTCGGCCTCAACCCCGATTGGACCGGCGAGATCGCCATCGCCGGCGAGCCGCAGCACCGCAAGCGGCCCAAGGCGTTCTATCGAAGCTGCCAGATGGTCTTCCAGGACCCGTACGGCTCGCTGCACCCGCGCTACACCGTCGACCGCATCCTGTCGGAACCGATCGAGATCCACCGCCTCGGCGATGCCGACCGGCGCATCGTCGACGTGCTGCGCGATGTCGGGCTGGGACCGGAGTTCCGCTTCCGTTTCCCGCACCAGCTCTCCGGCGGCCAGCGCCAGCGCGTCGCGGTCGCCCGCGCCCTGGTTCTGGAGCCGAAGATCCTGCTGCTCGACGAGCCGACCTCGGCGCTGGACGTGTCGGTGCAGGCGGAAATCCTCAACCTGCTGCGCCGGCTGCGCCACGAGCGCGGGCTGACCTACGTGCTGGTCACCCACAACCTCGCCGTGGTCGCCTATATGTGCGAGCGGGTCGCGGTGATGAACCTCGGCCAAACCGTCGAGGAGTTGCCCGTCGCCGATCTGCGCGCCGGGCAGACCGATCACGCCTATACCCGCCAACTCCTCTCCGCCAGCCAGGGCTACGACCGGCAGGCGGTGGAGGGTTATCGGAGTTTCTAGGCGCCGCCGCCATGAAGGCGCCGGCGGCCCGCAATCGGATCAGGCCGGGCGCTTCAGCAGGTCGCGGAAATGGGCGCGGGCCTTGGCCACTTTCGGCGCCACGATCGCGACGCAGTAGGGCTGGGCCGGGTTGTTGACGAAATAGTCCTGGTGGTACGCCTCGCCCGGCCAGAAGTGCTCGACCGGCGTCACCTCGGTGACGATGCGCCCGCTCCACAAGGTGCCGGCGCGCTCCAGGGCGGCTCGGGCGGCCGCCTCCTGCTCCGGCGAATGGGTGAAGATCGCCGAGCGGTACTGCGTGCCGACATCGTTGCCCTGGCGGTTGAGCTGGGTCGGATCGTGGATTGTGAAGAACACATCGAGCAGCTGGTCGTAGGTGATAACCGCCGGATCGAAGCCGATCTGCGCCACCTCCGCATGGCCGGTATCGCCGCCACAGACCTGGCGATAGGTCGGGTTCTCGACATGCCCGCCCATATAGCCGGAGACCACCGTCTCGACGCCGGCCAGATCCTTGAAGACGGCCTCCAGGCACCAGAAACACCCGCCGGCCAGGGTGGCGATCTCACGCTCGGGCATCATCCTGTTCTCCGAAATCCTGTCGCCAGGGAGCATAGTCCGCACCGGTGGCCGGTCAATCGCGGCCTGCGTCGGTCTCCAAGGGAGCGGATCGGTCGCCGCTTCGTTATTCTTAAGGACTTCCGGCCACGATGGGGTCGGTTTGGTTGTATCCAGTGGGCGTGGATCACTCCGTTCGAACCGGTGCCGCCCGATGGAGTTGATACAGGGAAGTCCCGACATGCCGAGTGCCGACGATGACCGATCTCGCTGATCTCGGCATTCTGCGCCGCGCCGGGCTGCTTCCGGCCGGGCGCTATCTCGACGCCGTCTGGCTGGTCCGCGATCACCGCTTCTGGGCGGTCTGGGCGGCGCGCGCCCTGCTGGCGCTCGGCGTGGTGCACCTGCTCGCCGGCATCGTCTTCTTCTTCGCCTACAACTGGGCGGACATGCCGCCAGTTTCGAAGTTCGCGACGGTCCAGACCGGTATCGTCCTGGCGGTTGCCGGCGCCTGGGCCGCCGGCCTCGACCGCCCGGCCGGGCAGGCGTTCCTGACCGGCGCGACGGTGTTGCTCGGCGTGCTGCTCGCGGTGATCGGGCAGGTCTATCAGACCGGCGCCGACGCCTTCGAGCTGTTCCTGGCGTGGACCCTGCTCGCCCTGCCCTGGGCGCTCGCCTCGCGCAGCGCCGCGCACTGGCTGGTCTGGGTGACGATCGCCGCCACCGCCGCCGGGCTGACTTCGCATCAGGCCTGGGTGCCGATGGGGTGGCTGGAGAGCGACGATGCCGCCTTGCCGGTCGGGTTGGTGCTGGCGGCCGCCCTGGTCGGACGGGAGGCCGCCGCGGGCCGTGGGGCCCGATGGCTGCGGCCGGCCTGGACCCGGCAAATCCTCGCCTTCGCCGCCCTGGCGGCGCTGTTCCTCGGCGGTATCGGCTATGTGCTCGACTTCAGCGACGGTGTGCTCTCGACCGCTGTCTTCCTGATCGTCGCGGCCGGCGCCAGCGTCTGGTTCTGGCGGCTGGCACCGGATTTCGCGGCTTTGGCGCAGGTGCTGTTCTTCGCCGCGCTGCCCGTCATGGCGGCCGGATTCCGCCTGATCGGCGAGGCGGCCGGCGACCCGTGGGATAGCGAAGCGGAATTACTGGCGACCACGCTTCTTTGGGCCGGTTGGTTCATCCTGGTGACCGGCGCGCTCGGCGTGGCGCTGCGCCGATTGCGTCGGCGCACGGCGGGCGCGGCATGACCGACGTGCTCTCCACCGTCGCCGCCGCGCTGGGGGTCGACGAAACGGCCGCCCGCCAGACGCTCGCCGAGGCGGAATCGACGCGGTCGGCACCCTGGTATGTGCAGGCGATGCTCGGCTTCGGTGCCTGGATCGCGGCCTTGGCGCTGTTCGGCGC